>JANNPM010000056.1:0-1547 GCA_031400145.1 Chryseolinea sp.
ACGTATCCGATTCGTAGTAAAGCTTCTCAAAATCCACACCCATGCGCCTATACGTTCCGTTAAATCCCGCGTACACCCATGCATTCATTATCCTCCATAAAGAAACCGTTTCGGGATCCTTATGCTCCCATTTACGCAGCAGATCAACCGCTTCCTGCATAATAGTAGATTGCTTCTCCGCTTCTTTATCGTCCAGTCCTCTTGCCACCAGCGCCGCTACTTCCGCTTTAAAGACCTGGTCAAACTTTACATAGTATTTGCCGACAAGGTGATCTCCTTTCGTTCCGGTATTGTCCGGCGTTTCGCCATCGCCATAACGTTTCCAGGCGGCCATAGACTTACAGATATGTATACCCCGGTCGTTAATGATCTGCACCTTGTGAACAGCATAACCATTTGCCTGAAAAAGACCGGCAACGCTGTAGCCGAGGAAGTTATTCCTGAGATGTCCAAGGTGCAGCGGCTTATTGGTATTTGGAGAAGAATATTCAATCATGATCTCCTGGCCATTCGCTGGCAATTGACCGTAGGCGGGGTTGGCGAAAATAGCTCCAAAGGTGTCGAGCCACACCCGGTCGGTGAGAACCAGGTTGAGGAAACCTTTTACGACGTTGTACCGGTCGACGATACGAGAATGCTCCACAAGATAGTCGCCGATCTGTTTCGCCGTTTCTTCCGGTCTTTTGCGCGAAAATTTTGTCAGGGCAAAGCAGACAACGGTATGGGATCCCTCAAATTCCTGGTTAGTAGGCTGAACCTGTAGTTCATCGGGACATTGACCAAATAATGAAGTTACGGATTGCTTCACTGCTGACCGCAGGATCTGATCGAGATTCATGACGTCAATTTTCGAAGCTATACAATGAAAATACCTGGTTGAATCGTATCTCCATTTTTATTCATCACCATTCCAACACATACGCGAAGATAAGTGGAGCGACGATCGTTGCATCGCTCTCGATGATGTACTTTGGTGTTTCAATACTGAGCTTGCCCCAGGTGATCTTTTCATTAGGCACCGCGCCGGAATACGATCCATAACTTGTTGTCGAATCACTTATCTGACAGAAAAAGCTCCAATAGGGAACGTTTTCTTTTTCAAGGTCCTGGTGTAACATCGGAACCACGCATATCGGAAAATCGCCTGCTATTCCTCCGCCAATCTGAAAGAAGCCGATACCGTCTTTAACTGCATTTTTTATATACCAATCGGCGAGCCATACCATATATTCAATGCCAGTCTTCATTGTCGAAGCTTTGAGCTCGCCCGTGTAAACATAAGAAGCAAAAATGTTTCCCATTGTTGAGTCTTCCCAGCCTGGTACAACCATTGGCATATTGCGCTCCGCGGCAGCAATCATCCACGAATTTTTCGGGTCGATCTCATAATATTGTTGCAGCACGCCGCTGTTCAGCAAGCGGAACATGAATTCGTGGGGAAAGAGCCGCTCTCCCATATCTTCAGCGTTCTTCCAAACTTCGTACAAGTGCTTCTGCAGCTTCCTGAACGCTTCCTCCTCAGGAATACAGGTGTCTGTCACACGGTT
>JANNPM010000093.1:0-6158 GCA_031400145.1 Chryseolinea sp.
GTAGAAATTTCCGGCCGCATGTGTCAGCTTTTTCGTGGCCAGCGCAACGGCGTAACGGTCCTTCGAAAAAATTGAACCTGTAAGTGCATAAGGTGAAGTGTTGTCCACCAAGGTAAGTACATCTTCGAAATTGTCGTCCTGATAAACGTATATGGTAACGACAGGCCCGAAGATCTCTTCACACATCGTGATTGAAACAGGATCCTTGGTGACAATTACGGTGGGCTCAACAAAGTAGCCTTTGGATTTTTCGTATTTCCCACCTGAGATGATCTCATTCATTGGGTTCGCCCGCGCCCTTTCAATATATCCGGTAATGGAATCAAAAGCCCGTTCATCAATAACAGCATTAATGAAGTTGCCTGGATCCTCCGTGCCACCTATTTTAAAACTTTTCAGATCGCGGATCAAAAACCTCTTGACGTCTTCCCATAGGCTGCCAGGTATATAACAGCGCGATGCCGCGGAGCATTTCTGACCCTGGTACTCGAATGCCCCACGTGAAATCGCTGTAGATACTTGCTTTGCATCCGCGCTGGGATGTGCAACGATGAAATCCTTCCCGCCGGTCTCTCCTACTATTCGCGGGTACGTTCTGTACTTCTCAATATTCTGTCCGATCATTTTCCACATGGTTTGAAAAACCTTTGTGCTGCCCGTGAAATGCAACCCGGCAAAGTCGCGGTGATTGAATACTATCTCACCCACGACCTGACCGTCTGCGTAAATGAGATTAATCACACCATCGGGCAATCCGGCTTCTTTTAACACGCGCATAATCACTTGCGCAGCATACACCTGCGTGTATGCCGGCTTCCAAACCACGGTATTCCCCATGAGGGCCATACTTGTAGGGAGATTCCCGGCGATTGCCGTGAAGTTGAAAGGCGTGATTGCAAGGGTAAAACCTTCCAGCGGCCGATACTCCATTCTGTTCCATACACCGGGTGATGATATGGGTTGCTCGCTGTAGATCTGCGTCATGAAGTAAGCATTAAAGCGCAGAAAGTCGATGAGCTCACACGCGGAATCAATTTCGGCTTGATAAACATTTTTGGACTGTCCCAGCATAGTCGCTGCGTTGATCTCGAATCTATAAGGACCAGCAAACAGATCCGCCGCCTTTAGAAAAATCGCAGCGCGCTGTTCCCATGGCAATTCCATCCATAGCTCACGGGCATTCAGGGCGGCATCCACCGCCTGCACGACGTGTCCTTTATCGCCTTCATGAAAATAGCCAAGCACATGCGCGTGGTCATGTGGCGCCCTCAGCGCAATCCTGTTTCCTGAAAGCACTTCTTCTCCGCCAATGTACATGGGTATATCCAGCTCTTTCCCCCTGGCTGCTGCCAGGGCCTGCTCAATGGAGAGTCGCTCCCTACTGCCAGGCGCATAACTTAGGATAGGTTCGTTTTGTGGATGAGATAAATTGAAAAATCCTTTCGGCATAATAATAAGGTTTATGGATGTTAAGAAAAAAGCTAACGGCGGTATGGGTCACAAAAGGCCTCATAACCTGCATAAAGCTCGATCAGCGTCTCGGTCGGGTTAGTTTCATAATTCCGCGGCGTATGGTCAAGGCCAAAGAAGTCATTCGCACAGGCATCCGGCCTTAGCGTTAAGGCGAGTGACGAATGAATCATTTGCTTATCATTTTTCCGCGTTGCCATTCCTGGATCTGCAATTTATTTAAGGCGAGCTCGCGATTGGTAAACAACGTCTGATACGTTTGCTGGTCCTGCAGCAGTTGCTGATCCTTTTTGAGGAACTGAAATACCTGCTTTACAATTTCTTCCACACCATCCTTGATCTGGTAAAAGACCCAATGATTGTACCGCCGGGAGTTGAGAATTCCAGAGTTTTTGAGGTAGATCAAATGCCTTGAAGTTTTTGCCTGCGTAAAATCCAGTATTTTTTCCAGGTCTGAAATACACATTTCACCATTCAACACAATCAGGCTGAGGATGCGCAGTCGTGACTCATCCGCGCAAGCTTTAAAGATCTGCGATCCCAGCGTTAGATTAAAGGTTTTGAGCCGCATCTGGCGCGATTTAATTCACGAAAGGTAGGCCAAATTAGGCAGTTAAAGGCCTAATATTTATATTTGAAAACTGTCCACCAAAATTTTCCCGTGAAGTTGATCTCCAGGCCCGTTTTATTCATCGCCGTTCTTTCGCTGTTGGTTTGCAGCGCAGTGACCACTGTATTTGGCCAACAGAAAAAACGGATTATTCAGTTATCGGGGGTTGTCCTTGAAGATGACTCTGTAGCAGGGCGACCTATTCCCGGCGTACACGTTTACGTGCCTAAGGCAGGTCGTGGCGTTACGACGAATGGAATGGGATTTTTCTCCATGCCAGTCCTGGAAAACGATGCTATCGTGATCAGCGCCGTGGGCTACAGCCGTCAGGATTTTGTCGTTCCGCCGGACTCGAAGGAGTACGAAACGATCGTTGTGACGATGGTGCAGGATACCACTTATTTACAGGAAGTCGTCATCATGTCCTTTCCTACTGAAGAAGTTTTCAAGCAGGCCGTTCTGGCGATGAATATTCCCATGGATGATAACGGTGTGGATAAACGCAATTTTAATCAGGAGCTCATGGCGCTTATGCTAAAAACTACACCGATGGATGGCTACCAGAATCAGCGCTATTATCTTGATCAATGGGCAAACTCATCCAATTCTAAATTCCAGCCCGTCACCAATCCATTCCTGAACCCATTTAACTGGGCGAAATTCTTCACACAGTTGAAGAAGGAAAAAAATAAAAAGTAGAAATAGTCTTTCATTCCGTCATCCCGAGTATAGATTCAGGGATGTGCTTCACGTGCCGTGCTTAACTCAACTTATCCGGCTCAATAAACCTGTGCAGGTTCTCCTTATAATGCTCACTGATAGGCACCTGCACATTACTAATACTGATTTTACCCTTCCTGATAGACACAATCCGTTCCACGGAAACAATGAATGATTTGTGAACCCGGACAAATTTGTCAGAAGGCAATTTCTCTTCAATCAGTTTAAGACTCATTCGTGTAATTACCGGTCGCTGTGTGTTAAAGATAAAAATCTTGATGTAATCCTTGAGCCCTTCAATATATACAATATCCCTGATGTTGATTTTAATGAGATTGTATTCCGCGTTTACAAAGAGATACTCGGGAGAAGGCAAAGGTGACTGTACCGGCACATTGTTCTTCAATGTGAATAACTCATGCGCCTTGTTTACGGCTTTTAAGAATCTGTCAAATGAAACAGGTTTTAACAGATAGTCCACCACGTCGAGGTTGAAACCTTCCAGCGCGAACTGCTCGTAAGCTGTAATGAAAATAACCAACGGGGGAGCAACGACCGATTGTAAAAATTGCACGCCGCTTATACCTGGCATTTGGATGTCGAGGAAGATGAGATCAACATGCTCTTTCATCACCGCCTCGTGTGCTTCAAAAGCATTCCTGCACCTTTTGACAAGCGTCAGGAAAGGGACTTTACTAATGTTATCCTCAAGCAAATCGAGCGCAAGTGACTCATCATCCACGGCAATACATCGCATCATTTTAGTATCAGTTTTAACTCAACTACAAACCATCTATCAGCTTCGTAAATCGTCAGCTCGTGCATATCCCGGTAAAGCAAATCAAGCCTTCGGCGTACATTCTGGATGCCTATGCCCGAACTGGCGTCCTTTGTTTCAGCTGTTTCAGTAAACTTATTCTTTACGGTAAAGTGTAATATGTTGTTCTCTGCCGAAAGATTGATCATTATCTGCGGATCCCGGATCATGCCTATACCGTGTTTAAAGGCGTTTTCCACGAAGGGGATCAGCAGCATGGGCTCAATAGGAATATCGCTGCGGCTGATACTCCTGTCAAACTGTACTCCTACATCATTTCCAAAACGAAGCTTCTGCAGCTCAATATAACTTTTTAAATAGTCAATTTCTTCTTTTAGCGAAACACGTTTCTCTCCTGAATCGTAAAGCATATAGCGCATCAGATGCGATAGCTGAATGATAATGGGCTCCAGTTGATCCGATTTCTTCCGCGCAAGAGACACCAGGTTATTGAGAATATTGAACATAAAGTGCGGGCTCACCTGGGAACGCAGCAAGGCCAGCTCGGACTTCAGGTTCTCGGTTTCACGTTCTTTCCGGTCCCGTTCAAATTTTACGCGGTCACTCGTTAAGCGCAACGCTGTGCTCAACCCAAAAACCAGCAGAAAATTTATGATCGAAAAATACACCGGACGCCCAGGACGATAGCCATCTATGGTCATAAAATGTTCGATGGCTTCATTAAGGCCTAGCATAATGACAAAGCACATCACAATAGCGGCAGCGTAATATATCCAACTCTTTTTCGTGAGGACTTGTGGAACAAGAACATACATGTTGACATAGAAAAAACATATCAACACAATATTAAATACTACGGATTGCAGGCGCATCGTTTGAATATCGGTGATATTCATTTCAGTCATCCCTTCACCTGGAGGAGGATCACCAAAGTTGCCCGTTGATGCAGCGTTCCCTCCAGGGAGACCAGGCCCAAACAACATCCAGGGAATAAAGATAAACGTGCCGGTAGCAATGACATGCAGCGCTATCACCATGAAACGATTTACGACTTGACCCTTAAGATCGGCTGCGCTGGAAATCATTGCTACACATACTATGCTTAGCCGATCTTAATTAACATCTTGTGCCTCCAGATCGTACTGCCAGGCGGAAAGGAAAGGCAGGAGGTAAATGAATTCTGCATAGGATGGACGTTATGTTTTACCTGTGTACCAGATTTTCAGCTTTACGTGACGCGCATGGCGCAAGGGTTAATTTTACTGTTGTAACACTTATCTTTGCAATCAATACAAGAGGTTAAAATTGAAGTTGCGGCAGGCTCCCTGGCCTCACCAATGCCCATCTGCACACACGCCTCCAACTGGAGCCTACCCAACTTCGTATCGCTATATCTGGCGGTCAGCAGTATCCCTGTGTTGGAATGGGATGTGGAGTCCAGTGGTGCTGCTGATACATAAACCGTGTCCGCATGAATGACGCCGTAAGCTGAGCTGAATAAGGCAGGACCTAGACCCAGGTGGTTTGGCCCGTTGCTACATGCCAAAGTCGCTATCAGCACAACCAGTACAGAGCAGGACTTCGGCTGTAAAACTTTCATTGGACCGTGAACTTGGACAATTCCCCGCGTGACAAAAAATAGAATATATAAATGGAGGTTATGTGTCGACCACTGGAATGTAAGGCAAGACCAGTTGCTAACCTTTTTCTAAAGTGCAGGTTCAAAGCGCTTTTTGGAAGCTGTCCAATGAACTCTGGGTGTCTGATCATTGTTAAATTTTCGAAAAGACAAAAGTTTTCGTTCATGGCAAAATCATCATTTGCTGACCTCGTTAACAGACCATCTCCGACGTTCGTAGATTTTTCCGCAGAATGGTGCGGACCGTGCAAGATGATGGCACCGATTCTGGAGGAGCTTAAGTCAGAGTTGGGCGACAGCGTCCACATTCTTAAAATAGACGTGGATAAGAATCCGCAGGCTGCCGCCGTTTACCGGGTGATTAGTGTACCAACACTAATGTTATTTAAGAGTGGCAAGGTTGTTTGGCGCCATTCCGGAGTGGTTCCAACCGAGCAGCTAAAACGAATAATCGAACAGCATAATCTTTCCTAAGGTTGGCGGTCTGATGAGTATGTTGGCTCCGGATTCACTGACTCACTTTGTGGCACCCCTAATTCAGAGAGGGTCCTTTGCCCCTTTAATTCTTATTACTAATTTTGCACCCCGCAACCCGCCGGGTGCGGATAGTTCGGGGCGTAGCGCAGCCCGGTTAGCGCACCACGTTAGGGACGTGGGGGTCGGATGTTCGAATCATCTCGCCCCGACAGATACACTTATGAATCTGCAAAAAGCTCACAAACAGTATGTTTTGTGAGCTTTTTTAGGCCTTCAGCCAAATCTTGAATTCCGAACCTTCCCCAACTTTGCTCTTGACCGAAATCCTACCCTGATGGTTAGTAACAATTTTCTTTACAAGGTAAAGGCCGATGCCTGATCCCGGGACGCCTTTTTCTTCAATGCGCGTAAACTTATCGAAAATTTTCTCCAGCTTATCCTCCGGTATACCCATACCGTTGTCT
>JANNPM010000094.1:0-3068 GCA_031400145.1 Chryseolinea sp.
CAGGTGCAGAACAAGGACGGTTGGTTGCTGCACCCGCTGCATCAAAAACTGCTCGAAGGATCAGCCAACGAAAAAATACGCGCCATACCGGTCAAGTTGCTGTTCAATTCCAGCGATCTCAATCTGCGGGCGGAATACAGCCTGTTTGATCGTGATACTGGCAGGCCAGTGTGTGTCGGCAACGGGGAAACGGCCAAGGGCGTTACGGCGGAAGGAATCAAAGAGTTTGCCTGTCCGTCGCCCGATGGCTGCGAGTTCGGCAAGAAAGGCGGATGCAAGCCTTATGGCCGGCTGAATGTGCAGGTTGACGGGCAGGATGATGAACTCGGTAGTTTCATCTTCCGCACCACCGGTTTCAACTCGATCAGGACTTTGACGGCACGCTTGGCCTATTTCGAGGCAGTAAGTGATGGAAATTCGCGTTATCTTCCGTTGATGCTGAAGCTGCGCGGAAAATCGACGACGCAGTCGCACCGCGCACCAGTGTTTTACGTGGATCTATGCCTTCGTGACGGCGTGAGCCTGGAGGAGGCCGTAACTCAAGCCAAATTGGCCGCAGCACAACATAAGGAAGCAGGTGTCAATATTCCTGCGTTGGAGTTGGCAGCCAGAACTGTACTGGCCAATGGGGCATTCGAGGAAAGTGAAGATGAAGTACCAGCCATTGTCGAAGAGTTCTTCCCTGATGTTGACGACATTAGTGATGGCGATAGCCCCGCAGAAGTCGTGGCAAGCAACGCCAAGGTCAAACCACGTCTGAATGAGAAACTGTACAAAAAGGTAGCCGGCCTGGCGGAGACATTGGCATGATTGTCCAAACGCTCTTGCTGCCGTGCGAAGTTGCACTACTTCCTGGCAGTGAGGGGGTCAAAGACCTGCATCAATGAAAAGATCGGATGGCTTGCACTGAATCGCGTTTGCTATCCGGACGATGTTAAGTAACGTGACATTCCGCTCGCCGCGTTCAATTTTTCCCATATGGGAACGGTCGATCTTGGCGTAATCGGCTAAGGCTTCTTGAGACAGCGCCAACGCTTTACGCCGTGCTCGTACGGATTCTCCAAATCGCACGAGGTCACGATCCTTATCTTGCTTTACTGAGACCCTTGTCATGCCGAAGATCGTCGCGCTATGATGCGTTAACGGCCACGGCATTTACGACCCATTTAGGGTTTTGCGCAGTATTCCAATCAGCGTTGCCGGTCGTCAGTAGCGTGGATACCGTCGACCTGCTAACTCAGCACGTTTGACTCACTTCTGGACCCACATAAGGAGCATTTAGATGAAGAAATTAATCGCCGTTGCCATAATCGGCTTACTAACCACGTCGGCGGCCTACGCGGCAAAGAGTTATGTCGGGCAATGCGTATTCCCGGTTACGGTGAAAGCAAAAGGTGGCGGTCTTGCATTCAAGAAACCCGTGTTCATATCGATTGCGTCGGCTACGCCCAGCGGAGAACACCTCAAGACAATGAGCGCTTTCATGGTGAAGGCCGAAACAGCGACACAAATTCAGCTCGTAACTGTTCCCGATTATCAAGACCCCGATCCGGAGAAAAATGCCGGGAAAGCAATTGGTTGGGGCCAGAAATCCGATTTTGTATTCCAAGATCTTCGAAATTGTGAGTAAGCGATCCATCAATCGGAGGAAGTTATGTCAACAAAACAAAAACTCATATCAGCTTATTTTGGCGTAGCGCTGCTGTTTGCCCTTTATGGATGGCTGTTTGGCGCCGAAAAATACCGTGGCCTTGCCTACAATTTGGGGAAGGCTGTTGTTTGGCCAACGATGATCTTTCCTTCGCTGGGAGTGTTCATCGGCGGAATCATTTTCGTTGGGGTGGTAGTTTTCATTACGTTCTTTGTCAAAAAGAAAAATGATGTGTAAATCGACCGCCTTATCCACGTTACCGAGAGCAGCAGGATTTCGGTCTTAATTTACTTTCTGATCCAAGAGCGCTGCTCCCCGAATCTGGCTTGAACTCTACGTGATCAGGACCTGCAATTAGACTGTCTTGGTTTAAAGCATTTCTGAATGCGCGATCCTTTCGGCAATGCTTTATTCCCTTCCTATACGCCGGCTCGCACTCAGATCAGTCCTTCTGCCAAAGATGGACGCCGTCAAACGGCGTAAATAAGGGCAATTCTCGATGCCGACTAAGGATTACTACGCAATACTTGGAATCAGACCAGCTGCCTCTGGGCAGGAAATCGAACTTGCTTATAAGGGTCGTCGATCTCAGTATCACCCCGACAAATATGCCCAACTGGACGAAGAGACAGTGAAATGGGCTACGTCGAACATGCAGGACATCAACGAAGCGTTCAGTGTTCTATCGGATGCGATTCGTCGCAGTGCGCACGATGCCAGTTTCAAGAAAGAGGCCAACGAGAACTCTTACCGCGCCAAGAATAGAAGTGAAACACATCATCACTCATCAACCCATACCCGACAAAATTCAGCGTCAGCTTCTCGTGAGCCGTCAATACCAGCCAAGTTGCCTTTAAAGGACTACGTGCTGCTTTGTGGCTTAACGATGATTTCTTCTACGCGTATTTTTTTCGCGCCGAACATCCCCACGAATAAACTGGAAGGGGCCATGGCCCGTTATGGCCATGGACTCGATCGATCTGATGTGGTCATCCTGATCGATGACACGGTCTTTGGCGGAGCCAAAGAAGGTGGTCTGATCACTCAGCAGGAGATGAGAATTCAGGAAAAAGGTGAGTCCGTCAGTCGCATCGGATACGATCAAATTCAAAGCATCCGTTGCGCTGGAAATGCCATCTTCCTGAATGAGTCGCAACGGGTGGCCCATTTACTATTACAGGACCAACAGGAGCTCAGTTATGTTGTTTCGGTCGTGGACGAGTACCTGGCACTTTCCCGTCAAATGCCATCGAGTGCAGGATGCGACGAACATGAACGTTTACGCCCACACTTGATCGATCGAATTTGCAATGAGCATTTGTACAATACTCAGACAGGAAGCCGTGCAAATTACAACATGGGGGACACGATTGAATCAGACATGATGAGGACCGTTCGTTTTTCGTTGTCTATCCCG
>JANNPM010000170.1:0-4533 GCA_031400145.1 Chryseolinea sp.
AGCCTTCTCTACCAATTCTAAAATCCCCCGTCTCCGGAAAATCCCTGAATCAATATCAAGGACCACAAAACCATCCCGCAGGTCCGCTATCAATTTCCATCCATTCAAAGAACGTTGTTACCTAACACGCCAAAAGGCGGCTGAGGTACACGTGGTATATTTCAACCATCTGACTTTTCCAACCCTGAACTCCTTCCGAACTCAGCCCAGTTTTTCAAATTGGGAGTGCAAAGGTAATTGAATAACCTTCACCACCAAATTCTTTTTGCTTTTTTTAAGCAGTTCTTATTGAACCAGTGCATTACGCTTTAGGCCTCTTAAATAGCGGCACCGTACTGCACGCTTCACCAAACATTATGCTCGCGGCATAAGGCCTTATACGGGCAGTGGCTTCAATGTAAACTGCAACAGGAACGTTCACCTTACTACAACCTTTAATAACAACTTTCCCGTCCCTGAATTGCTTCCAGTCAACCTCATTCAACCGCTCTGTAAAGAGCGCCACCTCCATCTCCTCCATGCTACCGAAGATGACCTTCTTAGCATATGGTTGCAACGCAATAACCAGAAGCATGTATGCCCATGTAGGTACGATCGCATCAGCTGAACACGCAAGGGCCACGAACTTATCCCGGTAGGACGCCCAATCATGCGATTTAATGTACTCCCGAAAATCCCTTTCCTTTAAAACAAGGCCTTGAAAAAGCTGATCCTTGATATCGAGCGACACCCGGTCGCCGGAAGTATAGAAATTCTCTAAGTCAAAGGTAACGAGTGAACTCTTTGCTACCTGGTTTACTATATTATCTGCAATTTTCTCCATGGTTAAAGTAGAACATTTTCAACATTCAGATTTGTTCGGATTTCCCGGAATTAAATTTACTGCCGTTTTAGCCTTAAACTCCTTTAAATAAAACGGCTCAAAGGAAAGGACATCCACAAAATCGCCGGAATGATACTTTTTTGAACCTATTACTCCCAGCGCCGCAGCCCCAGCATGAACATTATCAACAAAAAAAGCATTGGAATGCCTGATGACATCTTTACACTTTCCCGCTCCGTTGCCAAAGAAGAGAAGTGGATGTTTCGCAAGATCCTGTTCAAAACTTGCCGCATCAATGACCTTTGCCTCCACCGGCAGCAGTCTTTTTCCCTGCGCATCGTATAAGCTGCAATATACTTCCATACGCCTTGCATCTATCATCGGACACAAATGCCAACGGTTTACATTTAAGGGCAGAACCTGTTGCGCCAATAAATCGAGGGTTCCCACTGATATCAACGGTATGCCTAGTGCAAAACAAAGGCCCTTCCCAGTCGATGTACCAATACGCAATCCGGTATAGGACCCGGGGCCTGAGGATACCGCTACTGCGGCAACGGTTTTAACATCAATACCGGCAAATTTCAATACCTGATCGATCAATACAGCAAGACGAGCAGCATGCGCCTGTTCAAGATGAACCTCCGCCAGCGCCAGCAGATTTCCATCGTGATGTAAAGCAACCGAACAAATTCCGGACGAAGACTCAAGGCTTAGAATTACCGCCATCAGGAGTGAGAATTTTACGATAAGTCACCATATCGCGAAGCACTTTGCGGGCTTCAAGGATTGTCTTGTCGCGGTCAATGGAGATCAAGGCAATTCCTTCGCTAAGACCATAATGAAAGGCAATTTGTTCTTCGAGCTCCTGCCTGATCTCTGACTTAAATCGAAGAAGGTCAGCATTTTTTGCCGCTTCAATTTTAGCCCGTAGTGACTTCAGCACGGGATCAAGATCAGTAAAGTATTTTTCGTTCCTCGCAGATTCCGTCAATTCTTTTGCTTCGCGCTCTATGGCAGTTGCGTAGGTAAACTTCTGTTCTTTAAGAAAGGCCAGAAACTTATCGTAATTTTCATCAGTAAGCTTAAAAGACGGAAGATCCGCCATAGCCGGATGCAGGGCGCAAAACTCCGAAGCATATTCAAAAAGCAGTCCTGAGTTGATCAAAGCTTCCGTCACTGTACCAAGGTATTCTTCAGACATCGCTACATCCGGCTCAAGACCACCGCCATCGAATACTTGTCTGCCATTCATTGTTTTAAAGGCCGTTTTCAACGAGTCGGCTACACGATCTACCGAACCATCTTCATTACGATGCGTGTAATCCAGTGCCTGAATACACCTTCCACTGGGTATGTAGTATTTCGCTGTCGTAATTTTAAGCTGGGAATTGTATGACAACGGCCGCGTGGTTTGCACCAATCCCTTCCCAAAGGTTCTGTGCCCGATCAGCACGGCGCGATCATAATCCTGCAAGGCGCCAGCTACGATCTCAGATGCAGAAGCACTTCCGTCGCCGACCAGCACAACTACGGGAATCTCGGCATCGACGGGAAGATTTAAAGTTTTATAGGATTTATTCCATTCGTCGATCTTTCCCTTCGTCGACACGACTTCTTTTCCGCGTGGAACCAGCAAGCTCACAATGTTTACTGCCTCATGGAGCAATCCACCCGGATTGTCTCGAAGATCCAATATGAGCTTTTTTGCCCCCTTTTGCTTCATGCTTCGCAGCGCTTCTGAAACCTCGCGTCCCGCACCCGACGTAAAATCACTTAGTTTCACGTAGGCGATCTCATTATCGACCAGTCCGGCATAAACAATATTCTTCAGCCTAATTTTTTCGCGCCGTATAATCAGTATCGTGTTATCCCGTTGCCCGTATCGCTTGAGCTTCAATTCAACTTCGGTTTTTGGTGGTCCCTTGAGCAAGGCGCTGATCTCAGAAGTCGTTTTGCCCTGAACGTTCTTTCCATCGACAGAAATGATCTCATCACCGACGTGTACGCCTGCGCGAAATGCCGGAGAGTCCCGGTAAGGTTGGGTAATAATGACCTTCTTATTAATTAAACCTATCAGCGCGCCGATGCCTGCGTATTGACCGGTGGTACTGATGCGAAAAGTTTCTATTTCACCCTCGGAAATATAATCGGTGTATGGATCAAGCGACTCCAGCATCCCATCGATGCCTTTCCTGATAAGTTTTTCCGGGTCTACTTCATCAACATAATATGCATTTACTTCTTTAAACAGTGTGGCGAAAATGTCCAGGCTCTTCACTATATCGAAGTATTTCTCAGCGGGCCTCCTGAATGCCAAGGCCGCTGATGCGGCAAGCGCTATGACAAGACCCCATTTAATTCTTCTCCACATACTGAAACCGTTTAAAGGTTTTCACCAGACGCTCGTGCAATTGTGCGGAAGGCAATATTTCTTTAATACTATAAATATACGCAATGACCATCGGCTTATGCATCACCAGCGCAGTCTTATTCAATCGATAACCCTCCCTGATCCTACGTTTGATCAAATTACGGTCAACAGCTTTGCTGAAAAGCTTCTTAGAAACCGTGATCAGCAGCTGGTGGCCGATAATTGTTCCGTCAGGCTGGAGCATAAAAAATACCTTAAAGGGATACAAATAAAAAGAGGAACCCTTTGCAAAGAGTTCCTGGATAATTTTTTCTTTATTAAGTCTTTCTTCCTTGCGGAATCGGTATTGCCTCATGAGTTGAAGTTAATCAACCTCCCCCGAGGTGACCTCACTATTTATGTTTAACAGTCTTTTCGCTGGAAACAGTAAGTTTTTTACGGCCGTTCTTTCGGCGGTTCGACAAAACCCTTCGTCCGTTAGCAGTAGCCATACGCTCACGGAATCCGTGCTTATTCTTTCTCTTGGTGCGGGAGGGCTGGAATGTGCGTTTCATTTCTGTTGCTCTTTTGAAGCCTGATAACTGTGTCAGGCCGTTTCAATATGATCGTTCTGAATTAAGGGCTGCAAAGATGCCAAGTATTTTGCTGATTCACAATAAGCGCGGCAAATTATCAGCGCTACTCGGACAAAAAGCGGATCGCGGGCGCCCATCCATCAGATAGTCAGGAGTTTAATCGACAAGGCGCGACAAGATCTTCTTTATGTGTTCACTCTCAAGCCTCGGCCCGAACTTTGAAACAACCATTGAAGAAGCCAGGGAAGCCAGCTTTCCGGCCTCGGCATAGCTATGGCCGTGAGTTATTCCATATATGAATGCCCCTGAAAACATGTCACCGGCACCATTTGTATCGATCGCTTTCACCTTGTATGGTTCAATACTTACATAAGTGTCACCATCAAAAATCATGGCGCCGTTTTCTCCTAATGTTATAACAAAGTGCTTTGCAATACTTCGCAATTTTTCACGCGCCTCCGTTACGGTATTGGTGCCAGTATAGATCATGGCTTCTTCCTCGTTGCAGAACAGGAGGTCCACGCTGGCGCCAATGATCTCCGTCATCTGACCGGAAAAATACTTTACCATACTTGGATCAGAAAAGGTAAGTGCAACGCTCACTTTACTTTTTTCAGCGACATTCTTGGCCGCTTTCATGGCCTCAAGGCCCTTAGGGCTAGCCACAAGATATCCTTCGAGATAGACATACTTCGAATTACAAATTGCATCCTCATCAAGGTGATCAGGTGATAAGAAAGAGCTCACACCAAGAAAAGTAT
>JANNPM010000212.1:0-2039 GCA_031400145.1 Chryseolinea sp.
CAGAGCCAGAGAGCTCAAATTCGATCTCCGTATTGGATGTGACAGCTGTACTTGCTGTTATTTCGATCTGGATATCACCATCTCCTTCACTTACGGAAGATGTTGTACTTGTAAAACCGATCGTTGAAGTCGCAGTGTCATCATCATCATCACTACACGCCCCCTGTGCGAGACCAATTGCAATAATGCCAATAAAAGCAAGCATTTTCAGAACATCATGATTCATCATATTTCTTTTAATTTTATGTTTTACGCTCATATGGTCTTATGTCGAGCGTTTGACGATTTGTGCTCACAAAATATGTCAAGGTTTTTGGATACCTAAATTAAGTAGACAAACCGGGAAAAGATGTAGAGCTTAGAGCGATATTAAGGGATCGAAATTGGGGAGCAGCGCAAGACGAAGGATTTAGCTTTCCTACTTTTGATTGATGTAAGTGACGACGATATCGCAGCTGGCGCTGTAGATGGCTCTGGCAAGCGAAGCGATGAGAACGCTATTTCAAGAAATAATCTGCTCTCTCAATATCATTGATCAGTCCAGTCTCCTTCGTTTCCCAGCCGAGTGTCTTCCGAGTTTTTGTGCTGGAAGCCGAACAATTCAAAGCGGCGAAAGGCGCAAACCAGCCGAAATGTTCTTTTGCCTCGTCGTCGGTTTTACTCACCAGCGGAAGGTGCAATCCCTGGCTGATGGCCTCAGAGATCTTAACGAAGGGAACTCCTTCCTCAGCTACCGCATGATGTACGCGCAATTATCCCAGAACCAACGCATCCCGATATCTTCCTGTCAGCGTATCGGTTTTCGTTTTCTTTAGAAGTCTTGCATATTAGGTGTTTTCCATGTTTGCCCTCCAGTATGCTGACGAACTGATAATTTTGCTTTGAAATCAACTTTTTGCAGCGCGTTTTAAAAATGATCAGACTTTTGTTTGAGTTTTGTATTAGTTTTACCCATGCCCCAGATGAAATCTATAATGATCGTCGATGACGATGAAGATGATCGCGATCTTTTTCAAAGCGTCGTTGGCCGAATCTCTCCTTCGATTGAATGTACCGAAGCTACTGATGGTGTTTCAGCTTTGAATGCCTTGAAAGGCCGCAGCCAATTGCCAGACCTGATTTTTCTGGATCTGAACATGCCGGTCATGAACGGAAAGCAGTTCCTTTCGGAAATAAGTAGTACTGATGAGCTAAAAAATATTCCAGTTGTGATTTTAAGTACGAGCTCCGATCCGAAAACTATAAAGGAGCTAATGGACATGGGCGTCCACCATTTTCTGACTAAACCCGACCGAATCAAACAATGGGAGTCTTCCATTAATGAAATATTGCAAAAGCACCTGGTTTAATACTTGTCGGCATTGCATTGGCAAAGGCTTACCATTACTATTTGAACTCTGGGAAATGCATGTCAGCTTTTGTAGGTGGTGAATCGTTCCAGTATATAATGAAAAAATGGCCGGGAGCGGTCCTTCACTACTTGCGAAACCGTTATTACAACAAGTTGGTCTACATTTCTGTTAAACGAACACTTGATCTGCAGGCCTCAGAAGAAATTGTTCAAGAGGCTCTTATCGAGGTGTGGAAGAAATCAAATTGGCTGGCTAAGCAAGATGGTCTTTTGATAGCACCTTATCTGCTGAAGATTGTTAAGAACAAATCAATTACCTTCTATCATCAATCATTATCAAGAAAAGAAGAGCATCAGCCGGATGACTTGCTGGACGAATTTATCAGTTTAGCGCCCTCCATTGAAGCGGAGATCATCAAGGCTGATGATTATAAGCGCCTCCGTGCCATTGTTTCTGGCTTACCAAATAGAGAAAAATCGTGTATTGAACTGAAATACTTTGACGGTATGAGTAACGACGCCATAGCAACGGCATTGGGTATTTCAAAAAAGACAGTAGAAAAGTATCTTACCCGTGGGATCAGAAATCTCCAGGCGCAGAAGGAATTTATCGGTTAGATAGGATAGCGGCGAAAGGAGGGGAGATATACTCTTTTTTAGGACTATAAATAATAGTAGATACTATAAC
>JANNPM010000238.1:0-6670 GCA_031400145.1 Chryseolinea sp.
AAGTCGTGGGCGGAGGGAGTCATGATCACTTGTACTTCCGCACCTTCCTTCACCAGCAAGCGCGTGAACATGGCTGCTTTATAGGCCGCGATGCCACCACAGATACCGAGTATGATTCGCTTGCCTTTCAGCATGGATCAGCCTTAAAGCTCCTGCTTCTGGCTGACGTCGCCACGGAGGCGCCAGTTTAACTTTTCCTCGATGAATTCTTCCGTAGCAGTTGTGGTCGGCTTTGGCATGCGCTCGTAGAACTTAGAGATTTCAATTTGCTCGCGGTTCTCGAATACTTCTTCCAGATTGTCGACTGTAGTCGCAAATTCTGCCAGCTTATTATTTAATTCTTCCTTGATGTTAACGGCGATCTGACGGGCACGTTTCGAAATTACCACCACGGATTCATAGATGTTGCCAGTCTGATTCGCGATCTTTTCAATATCGCGTGTAATGACTGAAGATTGAACTGCCATAATATTAGATGTTATTGTTTTTTGACTTATTTATTTTCGCCAGGCTTGATCCGTACAACTTCTCCGCATCCTGGAGGTAACTGCTGTTCGGATACTTATCAACGAACTCTTTGTAATGATCGACAACGCCCTTATAACGGTCGAGCTGCTTTGAATAAATGCTTTGTTCTGCCAACTTGAACTCCGAGACGATCACCAGATAAAAGGCGCGTTCCAGAGACTTCGAGTCGGGGTAGTTGTCGATAAAGTTATCAAGCGCTACAATTGCTGCCTTGTAGCTGCGCATCTTGTAATACTGATATGCATTTTCAAATCCCTTTTTCTCCAGTTTCACCTGGGTAGTCAGAATAACCTCGATCGCCTGGTCCCGGAATTTACTGGAAGGATAACGGTTCAGGAATGACTGCATCGCAGCCTGCGCATCAATGCTGCTGGTCTGATCCAGGTTTGGATTTGGCGACGACTGGAACAATGAATAGGCGTACATGAATCGCGCTTCCTCTGCAAGTGAACTGCGACCATACGTTTCATAAAAGGTTTTGAACTGCTCTGAAGATAAAAGGAACAGCTTTTCATAAAACTGGCAATAGGCGAGGTAGAATTGTACTTTTTCGCCTTCCGGCAAACCGCGCACGATTGGAATGATCTGTTCAAACAGCACCGAAGCCTTGTAGTAGTCTTTCTTGTTGTTGTAGTAATTCAATGCGGCATCATACTTGACCCGCCAATCCTGGCTCTTTTCGATCTTTCTGAACGTGCTACAGGAAGATACAGAGATTAAGATCAGAACGAAATAAATATAAGGGATCACTTTTAGCATAAGCCCGCAAATATAAGACAAAGAAGACTTATATGAAAAACGGAATTTTCAAGCTGCGGCACATCGGACCCCTGACAATTATTTCCTGACGATCAGTTTTCGCGTAATTACGCTCTCATTATCGACATAGAGTGTGTAAAAGTAAATTCCGGCACTCAAGTAGTCAGTCTTTAATCTAACCAGATTCTCATAAATCGGCAGTGCGTATTCGCCCACTCGGTTTCCCAGCAGATTGTGTACGAGGATCTTAGCTTTTATACGGTCATCGAGGATCTTATAATCAATAAACGCTTGGTCGACAGCCGGGTTGGGGTATACATCTTTCAGCGTGACGAAACGCGAGGAGTAGATATTCTCTTTTTCAGGTTTCTCAACCACATTGAAATTTAATTCAAATTCCAGGTATTGGTTCGGATTCGATCGGTTATACACGACGTATTTCAGCGCGCTTTCTCCCGAAACCAAACCTGCTTCTAGGACGACGTGGAAATTGGTCAGCAGCTGGCCGCGCTCGATCTTAATGACATAATCTTCTACCTTCTGATCCAGGCAGCTATTATCTAGGCAGTAATAATTTTTTTGAGTGCTTCCGATCTGACCGATAACCTTTCGGACGATTAGGGTGAGGGTCTTTTCGGATATGTTTCTAAACCGGACAGGCACTTTTATGGTCTCACCGATAACACCGTTATAGGAGTCCTGGAGGCTGACAAGCTCGAAGTCCTGTGTAGATCCTTGCGTGCTCGACAATAGAAAGACAATAACCGCTAACAACCGAAGTGCCATATGCAAAAACGCGTGCACAAAAGTTAAACTTTTTAATCGTTTGTCATAATAGGAGGCCTTGATTTTCGTGCAATTCGGCGAGAATTAACAGCAATCGATTGCGCCGCCCGGATAGTTCATTATTGACGCTGCCCAGACCTGACGACATCAGCACGTTTCGGCTTCCGGTTTTCTTCCCACAGAAAACCCTTAAGGGTGATGTCTTCTTTTTTCAACTCGTGCGGCGGAATGAAACTGGCCTCGGGTTGCACGTAAAAGCTCAGATTGTTCACCTTACCCGCTCTGAACCGAATAGTGATACTGCTGCATATGATCTTGTTCATGCCCATCATTGTGGCGTCTTCTTCGTTCAGGACGTAAAAAATACATTCCCCGTTTCCCTGGACCATCACCCGGCTGATCTTCTGCTGTTGGAATTCAGCGACCATTCTTCGCCCCTTTATCTGGTTGTAATTCAGGATTGAGTCCTTTGAAATAACAAATGAGTTTACATTCAGAAAAATCCTGTCGATGGTACCATTCTTAAGCAGCATGTGTATTGAATCTGCCGTCATCTGATTGTCTTCCGTCCACAAAATCGGTTTCTTATAAAAGTAAATGGTGGAATCTGATTCCCGGTACTCAAGGGAATCAGCCACTCCTTGTAAGTCATTCCTGAAAATTTTCACGTTGTGATAAGCCAGCAATCTTTTTTTTGCGGGGTCCTGGCTTTCAATAGACACTAAGGTGTCAGCCGTGATAAAGAGCGTATCATGATCTTCGGTAACTTTTGCCATGTAGGCGCCGTTATATATCTTTGATATTCCCTTTGACTTGTAATAATCTGCCGACTGGCCGTAGATAAGGAGATTTTCTTTTTTTGAGGTCATCACGACATCGCCGCGCAGTCTATAAATCTCGCGGATGCCATCAAGCTGATAACCTTTCCCCACGAGGATGTAGTCCGGCGACTCCCCTATTCCGGAAGACAGGTTCGACTGCCGGGTCCTGGTGTCATATTCGCCGCCTTCATAGACGAATTTATTGCTGTCCTTATCTATTACATTTGTCTTTGTTCTGAAGAATATCACCTTTGTGCGGGAATTGTATTGAAGACTATCGGACGTCATCGTGTAATTTGGATTCTTGACATCGACGTTCTTCTTGAATGAAGCAAGGCTTGAATTTAAATCGTAGTACCCTTTGTTGCTCGTGAGCACATTTATGCTATCCACCAGCTTTCCACCATTAAAATAATATGCGAGATTTTTAGGTCTGTCGAAGTCAAGATTATTCGTGTATAGGGTAGACGTTGCAAGCTTCGTAAACACAACATTATTGCGGAGCTTGGCCCTTTTGAGATTGCCATCATACTCCAGCTTATTGCCGGTAATCGTAATCGAGTCGCCTTCCAGTATTCTGATTTTGCCGAACGCTTCGATCTGGTTCTGCAACTTATAGAAATAAGCGGAGTCGCAATAGATCGTTGTCTTGTTTTGTTCAAACACAACGTCGCCGATGACTCTTTGAAACTTGTTTCCATCTTTGTCCCGGCCACTCTTGAGCACTGACGCGTTCTTAAGCTTCACCCGCTTTTGCCCCAAAGCCGAGTCCAATCCCGCCACAGCAAGCAGCATCACAAGCACATATTTTACGACCACCATCCAGCGGAACCGTTAAGGGAACACATCCATTTCATTCGTCCGCAAGCTACAATCGTTGGACCAAAAAACGTAATTTAGCCCTCGCTAATACCGTTCAAACAACCTGCATAAGATCAGTTAGAACCAAATCACCGATCACCAAATCACCCGATATCATGCTTAGCCTCTTTTTGAACCATATCGACAAATTCAAACTTTGTCAGAAATCGGATGAGATCCTGTTGGCGGTGAGTGGTGGCCTGGATTCCACGACGATGCTCTATCTTTTCCGTGAAGCAGGTTACAAAGTTGCAGTCGCACATTGTAATTTCCAGCTTCGTGGACGCGAATCGGATGGTGATGAAGCATTCGTTATGACGGTCTGCAAGGAACTCAGGGTTCAGTGTTATACAAAGCGATTTGAAACAGAAGCGTATGCATGGGAGAGAACATTATCCACCCAACTGGCCGCGCGGGAGCTTCGCTACGCCTGGTTCAAAGAACTGCTGATCAAGCACCAATACGACTGGCTGGCGACGGCTCACCATTTCGACGACTCGATGGAGACAATCATCCTGAACATCACACGCGGTACAGGCATTGACGGAATGGCGGGAATACCAGTAAAAAATGAACAGACCATTCGGCCTTTGCTTTTTGCCTCGAGGCAACAGATTGAAAAGTATGCTATAATAAAAGGCTTGGTCTGGCGGGAGGATATCAGCAACATGACCGACAACTATCAACGCAATTTTATACGTCACCATATTGTTCCCAGGCTTAAAGATTTAAATCCATCTCTTGAAACAACCTGGCACAGCGGAATAGAAAAAGTGAAAGGAGAGATCGCGCTGCTGAATGATGTCTATGAAGGATGGAAGATGGAATTTGTGAAATCGGAAAAAGGCAGCGTGACGATCGACAAGGCGGGTTTTGCACGCTACAAAGACAATCCGGCGCTGGTCTGGCGTTTTTGCCGCGAATTTGGATTTAACTTCGAACAGGCTAAAGATATTTCACGCGCACTCCATACGCAGGCGGGAAAGAAATTCATCTCACATGGCTTTGTGCTCGTGATCGACCGACAAATTGTGATCATTACCGACAGACTTCAAAACTGGAACGAAACTATGATAGAGAGGTCCCAGACCACCGCGTATTTAGGTCCCTGGACCCTCGAGATATCGAGCATGGCAGATCCTGCGATCCCTGCCAATGAAAATATGGCATTGCTGGACAGCAGACAGCTCACTTTTCCCCTTAAATGGAGAAAATGGAAATCGGGAGACTCTTTCTATCCATTGGGCATGAATCGCAAGAAGAAGCTGAGCAATTTTTTCATTGATATGAAGTTATCAATGGCCGACAAAGAACGGGTTACTGTTATTGAATCGGATGGAATGATCATTTGGGTAGCGGGTTACAGGATTGACGACCGCTTTAAAGTAACGGGCCAGACGACGTCGCGGATAAGCCTGAAGCTGAGCGACGAATGATCAGCCCTTTTAGCCAAAAAATGATTTTCTAAATGAAGTCTTATTAATAACTTACCGCGCCTTAACGAAGGCCTGGATTTCCTTAACTTAACCCGATTTAAAATGAAAGTAACTATAGTTGGCGCCGGTAATGTGGGAGCCACATGCGCTGATGTGTTGTCTTATCGCGAAGTAGCCAATGAAATTGTTTTAGTTGATATCAAAGAAGGCCTCGCAGAAGGAAAGGCTCTGGATGTCTGGCAAAAAGCCCCGATAGATTTATACGATAGCCGTACCGTCGGCGTCACCAACGACTACGTTAGAACAGCAGGGTCGGACGTCGTTGTGATAACGTCTGGCCTGCCACGTAAGCCGGGGATGAGCCGCGACGACCTGATCGGTACGAATGCCGGCATTGTGAAGTCGGTGACGGAAAACATTGTAAGACATTCTCCCAACTCAATAATTATCGTTGTATCGAATCCACTGGATGTGATGACCTACCAGGCGCATATAACTAGCAAGTTCCCGCGTACACGATTAATGGGAATGGCTGGTATTCTCGATACAGCGCGTTACCGGGCATTTCTCGCGGAAGCACTCAACATCTCTCCAAAAGACATTCAGGCAATGCTGATGGGAGGACATGGCGATACCATGGTTCCCCTTCCCCGGTATACTACGGTTGCCGGAATTCCTGTCACTGAGTTGATCGATAAAGATAAGCTCACTGCCATTCTGGAGCGCACGAAAGTCGGTGGTGGCGAATTGGTGAAATTGATGGGCACTTCGGCATGGTACGCACCAGGTTCGGCGGCTGCTCAAATGGTAGAAGCCATCGTCAAAGATCAGCGCAGGGTATTTCCTGTCTGCATCAAGCTTGAGGGAGAATACGGAATTAAAGACTGCTACCTCGGAGTACCTGTCGTCCTGGGCAAGAACGGCATCGAGAAGGTCATCGAGCTTGACCTTAATGCCGACGAACGTGCCCTGCTTGAATCGAGCCGCGTGGCGGTAAGAGAGGTGATGAATGTGCTGGAGAAACTGGGTTAAACCGGTTATGAGTAACTTATAATTCCTGGCCTTTTCTTCCTCCATACAAGATTTCGCCGCTCACCAACCCGAATCGCTGACGCATTTCCGCAGTCAGCTCATCGGCAAAGTGGCTTTCAACAGGCTCCAACCCGCTGCGTTGTATGCGTTGCAGGTAATCTTTGCCATACTTCCTGACGTGGTCATCCTGACCAAAGAGCAGTTCGCGCTGGCGTTTCTGTGTTATAGTATTGTCTTCAAAGGTTGCTGCAGGGACCGGGGCGAAAAAATGGCACTTGCAAGATTGCCAATCCACCTGGTTTCAATACCCTGCTGATCTCACGCATAGCGGCAATGTCGTCGCGGACGTGCTCCAATACATGATTGCAGAGTACGACGTCGAAGGTGGCTGTTTCGACGATCTTCTTTCCACTCGCGTCCCAGCAGGCATCGGTCGCTTCCGCGGGC
>JANNPM010000276.1:0-1980 GCA_031400145.1 Chryseolinea sp.
TCGTCGCCCAGGGCGGCCGCGAAGGGATGCGCGACAGCTTCAAGCGTTGCCAGGCCGCAAGCAAGCAAAAACAGGGCGATCCTGAAAAAAAAGAAAGATTCTGAACCTGCGGCCGGAATAAAAAGAAATGCACCGACGGCGTATAACAATAGTCCCATGAGCACGCCATTTTTGTAACCATATCGTTTCATGAAGAGCCCAGCGGGAATACCCATTACAGCGTACGCGCCAAAAATTGAGAACTGAACAAGACCAGACTGTGCCAGTGAAACGTGAAGCACTTTTTGAAAATGCCGGTTAAGCACATCCCCCATAGAGATCGCAATTCCCCACAGCATGAAAAGACTCGTAACAAAAATGAAAGTAGGTACATACTTTTGCTCGGTCAGCCTGATCTTTTCCATGGGCGGTCAGCTTAAGTAAGTTATGATTCAAAGAATAAGTGATAAAAATTTCTGAAAGTTTACATTGGCAAGTCAATTTATGACAAAACTCACGCATTCAAAATTGACGAATGACGTTCGAGATCAGGCCACTGGCAGTTCTCCTTGTAAAAAAAAAAGAAATTACTTTGGGTGATATAATGCGATTCACACACACTATAGTTTAAACCTCAGATCATGCAGACTCCATCAACTACCCAAGTACCTATCAATGGCCACAGGCAGATTGGCATGGAAGAATTGTATCAGAGCTCCTTCCCTGCCGTTGCCAGGTTCATAAGCAAACTTAACGGTACACTACCGGATGCGAAGGATATTTTTCAGGATGCTTTAGTCATTTACATGGAAAGATCCGGGTGGCAGAGCCCTTCGGATGTAGATTATCCGCAGCGGTATATTCTTGGAATAGCAAAGCACTTGTGGATGCGCAGATACAAAGACCAACGCCGGTATATCAATCTTGACAACTTCGAAGCAGCGTTGGCGATCCCGCCGGATTTCTATCCTGATGTGAGTTCCGAAAGGCTGCTGGCATTTCTCCAGACCACCGGCGAAAAGTGCCTTGGGTTGCTCCGCGACTTTTACTACCAACAATTTACGATGAAACAAATTGCTCTAAAGCACGGATTTGGAAGCGAGCGGTCAGCTACGGTGCAAAAATATAAGTGCCTTGAAAAGATAAGAGACAAGATCAAAGATAAATACATGACTTATGAGGACTTCTTTGAATGAAATACACCTTATTGAAAAATACCTCTTTGCAGATCTATCGAAGGAGGAATCACGGAATTTCAATGTTCGTCTTTCATCGGATAAGCTTTTGAGACTTAACGTTCTGATGCAGCAGCAACTCTACAGGCTGCTGCTGCAGTACCATCGGCGTACCAAAAAAAAAGAAGCGGAGATTGTACAGCGCCGCCTGTTCGAAGACCCTGAGCATGGGGCCTTTCAGGCATCGATACATAAAATTTTTGATACTTTCCAATGAATTACACGTCAATAATACCTATGGTCATTGAGAACAGTGGCCGTGGTGAGCGGGCTTATGACATTTACAGTCTTCTGCTAAAGGAAAGGATTGTATTTCTTGGGACCGGCATCAATGACGAAGTCGCTAACCTGGTTGTTGCTCAGCTATTGTATCTCAATAGTGTAGATCAGAAGGCACCCATTAGTTTATATGTGAACAGTCCTGGCGGAAGTGTTTACGCGGGATTAGCCATCTATGATGCTATGCAAATGATCACCGCGCCTGTATCCACCGTTGCGGTGGGGGTCTCTGCCAGCATGGGCACGGCACTCCTTGCCTCGGGCGCCCCTGGGAAACGCTATGCATTACCACATGCGACAATTCACATGCACCCTACCGGCGGAGGCGCAAAAGGATATACCGAAGACGTACGGATCGCCACGCGTGAACAGGAAAGGCTGCAAACCCAGTTGTTTCACCTTATGGGGAAGCACTCGGGTCATACGTGGAAAGAGATTGAGGATCACTTTCTCCGCGATCGTTACATGAGTGCACCCGAAGCCAAGG
>JANNPM010000293.1:0-3914 GCA_031400145.1 Chryseolinea sp.
CTCCGGAAACCACTCCAAGCCAGCACCAGGAGATTCCGGAGAAGAGGGCCCTCAACGCCCCAATCCGCGACCTTGCTGCCTGGAAGCAGGCGGTCGACGAGATAGATAACCCCGTCCACCGGGCGGCTTACATGTTTGCCCTGCTGACGGGCTTACGCCGGTCAGAAATCGAGAATCTGGAGTGGGACAGAGTGGGAGATGAGCTTTATTTTCCGCAAACTAAAGCGGGCAGGGAGTTCTGGCTCCCACTGACCGACGCCCACCACCGCATCCTGCTCTCGGTCCGGGGTCTTGATCCTCGATGGGTCTTTCCGTCCTATGGCAAAACCGGCCACATCGTCTGCTGGGATCACAAGCATGTTCCCGGCACATTGCATTCCCTGCGTCATACCTTTGCAACCGTTGCTGTCGAGGCCGGTGTTCCCGAAGAAGTCGTTGGTCGTCTGTTGAATCACTCGTCCAAGACGATTACGGGGCAGCGGTATGTGAAGCCAAAGCTGGATTTCCTGCGATCTGCCATGCAGATCGCCGTTGATGAGCTGGAAGTTCGACTACAAAGTGACCAGTTGGCTTAGGCGCGTGGGTTTTATGGCGCTGGCGCTGGGTATGCTAGAGATGCCATACGAGCTGAAACAAGATAGGCACTTAACCCCAGTACGCCTACAACCAGGTTCGAAATGTCAAATCAGTTTCTACTGAGCGCAATCACCAAACAGGAGCGAAATGCCTTCACAACGTTTGTTCTTGATAGCATCAGCAATTTTGGGGGTTGGGTCGATGATGTGCATATGTACTCCAATATCATGACCACGATCCGATTCACGATTGCAGAAAACAAAATTCTACCTTTTTTGGAAGTTTTGGCGACTAAAGAGGCGACAGTTCAACTCGTCCGCGGTGAGTTAAATGTTCTGGAAAATGCGAACAGTTCTGAGCGAAGTGGGGCGCTTCAGATCACGTTTGTTCACAACGATCCAGACTTGAGACGCGATGTACCCGCGGTTCCCGGATACTAATGAGTATCCGGCTCAACAGCTTCATGATTTGACCAAGGGTTTATGCCTCAAACCTTCGTTCGCCGGAAAGCTGAAAATAGACGGCTGCTGCAGAGCCTCCTGATCAGAAATAAAACCCCCGCCGATAGAACGGCAGGGGCTGCATGCGATGTTGTGGACACCAGAAGCGATATTGCTTCCAAATGAATTTATATCACACATGCCAAGCTTTTCAAAACTGTTTCGTCACACATCGATAACAAAGAAGCCAGCAACTTTCCACAGTCACGTCATCAAGTAATCCATGAAAGGCGCTCTAAGGCTTAGATATAGCTCTTTCGAATTCCTTTGGCTCCGTCCAAGGAAATCCGAGAATAAAAAATGTGACGTCCGATCGTGGTCAGGCGATTTAGGGATTTGGACCAGCTCGGATCAACATAATCAGCGTGGTAGTTAGTGGCGTTGGCAAGGATCCGCATCTGCTGGTCCGGGTTTTCCTCATCATTGGTGAGTGCCAACGTGGTAATGTTAAGTGCCGTATTCCAAGCACGCATATCATCCGGAACGTCAGGTTTGCCATCACAGGCGAAGGAAAATTGGCAGGCGTTCAAATGATTCGCACCTTTATAAACCACACCACATATGGATGCGGAATTGTTCGATGCCATAACCCGGTTGAGTATCACGGTCGCCACCGCAAGCTGCCCGAGTATGGATTCTGATCGGGCCTCGAAGTAGATGGCCGTCGTCAGGCAGTTCTTTTGCATGACATTCATGTCAACGAGGTTTTTAATTTTATGCGACCAAGAAAAGATTTTGGAAGCAGCAAAGTTTAAGGGAGCGACACGGACGCTCAGATTGTCCAGCTTATTGACCACAGATACCCCAGCAATAGGACGACCGGGTGTTGTTTGCTCAGAAATTGATGGTAACCCCGTATTGTTTTGAACTTGTGCAGGCGCCTTAAAGTGGTTCCAGCCTCTGGCCTGGGCAGTTCCTGTGAGTGCAAGTGTGAACAACAAAGCAAGGATTGTCTTGTTCATGTCCAAAATCCCCATTCCACCATAATTCGTGGGATGCAGGCTGGCCTAACCGGCTTGCTGTGAACTTAAGCCAATTGGTTAGAATTTGATCAAATGCGAGCAAAATTTCTTAATGATGAAGAATTGGTTGCCGCCTGGTCTCGTGACTGCATTGAAGACAGAGATAGGGCATTTACAATTCCAGCGGAGGATGAAATGGGATTGTTTGTCGATGACCTACGACCCTAACTAGGGGCACACCGTTAGGGCCGTAGGCCGTGGTTAATCCCCGAGACATTGCACTCGGGGATTAATGTTCGCCTCGTCGGGGAAGTTGAGGCGATCAAAACCGCAAGATACGCATGCGGCACCGCCTGCGCCCACAAGGGAATCGCAAGCGCAGACGGATAGGTTTGTTCAATGCGCCTTCCGCAAAGCAATCGCGATCAACTCCGTCTCGCTCATGCCATGCTGATAGCGGTTCACGATGGCTTTTGCCAAAGTGTAATACTGTGCGTCAGTTTTTATGGAGTTTGGATTCTCGTCGCAGGCACGTCGGAATGCATGCCGCATCACTTCCAACTCATCATCATTGTAATTGAAGGAATCGTAGGGAAGAACCGATGTACTGGCGGTAAGCATGATGGACCTCTCAAACTCAAAACTCACCGCCTGATAAGTTAGCAACTTTATCTACCAAAGAATATATCTCTGTCTCCCTTCCCCGACTGCGATGGAAAGAAACTGCGCCAACCCCGCGTTGAGAAATTTGAACTTACAATCATTTTTGCTCTTGCATTATTCGCCAGAAGTTCAAGTATGAAGGCGTTATTTGACAGAAGACGGTGAGTTATGAGTACGCGTGGACGGGACTTCCTCAAGAATTGGCTCGATAAAAATGTCAGCATAGCTGACCGAAAGAATAACCGGGTTAGGGTGAAAGAGCTTGCGGCGTTGTGTATCGCAGATGCCTCGTTCTTGGGCATCGCGTTGGATGACATTCAACCTGCATTACGCAATGTAGAAACTATCATCTCCGAGGCGATACAAATAGGCACGGATACTGAATTAGAGTTTTAAGGACCTGCGTTACGTACCCAGAGCTGGCTATCGGAACGAACCATTAAGAGTTTCAACACGCTTTACGACCTAGCGTAACTTATGCCCGAACATCACTGGCTGTTTCGTATGACAAATGGCGCCATTCTTCCAGGCGACAGCGGTATCGGCTACTTTGAATCTCGTGCGAAAACGATGGCTGCTATGTTCGATTGTACATTCGTGAGTTCTAAAGATGTGAAAGTAGAATATTGGCACAACAACGTCGTGATGGTATCTGGCACAGCGATACTTGAGGGAAGTGACCATATCCGAATGGCCAAACTGCTCTGAAAAAAGTCCCGCGCCCGCAGGGGTGAGCACGGGGCTTAGGCAGCCTTCCTTCTCTTGCGCCATCTCAAACACGCAACCCACGACGGAACGTATGCCTGCCGCTATTTTTTTTTCTTCAGTTTTGCGGCGGCCTTTACAAGCTTCTCCCGGCTGTTTCCCACTTTATCGATGAGATCCTGGACCTGAGCCGACGTGAGGCCAGTCTTGCTTGCAAAATATTTCTTCTCATAGGTTTCGCCGCCAGCTACTCGCCTGCGATCCGCAGAACCACGCTTGGATTTGTTGTCGGGCATATCCACTCTCCGTCAAAGTGACTGCAAATTTGGCTTCGATAGCTATTCCGCAAAATCTGAAGAACTAGGCTGCTCCTTCTGGAAATCATTGGCAAGTGGCTCTCAGAAAAGGTCGCTTGCTAGTCGCCCATCTTTTCCTCTCCGTGCAGTGGCCTCTGGTTAAAGATCATCGCGGCTTTACCCAGCTCTTTCAGCCTCGGCCAGCAGTTGCT
>JANNPM010000309.1:0-5316 GCA_031400145.1 Chryseolinea sp.
GAGAGCACCGGGCGGTTAATACAGAAATATCAACCCTTTATACATACTACCGACTTGCTATACAAGCTAATGAGTTCCAATGGGAACGTTTATCAACCGTGCTGTGATGCAAATTCAATCATTAGTCCTGTCACATACGCAATCGGAATAAATCTTCCTTACAACTTCCAGGTGCGCGGATCTCTTGTTACTCCATTTGGAACATCTCTTCAGGGAAATGTGGTCGGATATAATGAAGTTAGTATTGTCGAAGAGAACTCTTTGGGCGAAAATCTTGGGAAAACAACGTACAGGTACAAGAATATGCCCGACAACTATACGGGAACTTTTATACCGTCAATACCGACCCGACGCGTCATTGATAATGGTCAATTGACAGTAGAGGAATTCTACAATAGAGAAAATACCTTGGTAAAAAAACGCACACATGAGTATCGCAGAAACGAACAAACTGCCTTGATACTGGGCGGGGTGAATACCTCGTTGCGTATTTTTGGCACTTACGCAAGACCTGAATATCCCCATCTATTCGGGGGCAGCCAGGTCCCTTACCTGGCGTTTTATTATGAGTTGTGGTCGGAATGGTGGTATCCAACCGTGATCACTGAAACGGTTTATGACGTGAATGGATTAAATCCGATGACCAATACCACCACGAATCAGTATGGGAATGCTGTGCATAAATTGGTTACCAAGACAACGCAGATAACAAGCACTGGTCAACAGCTGGTGACGACAAACCTGTATGCACCGGATGCTCCTTCCGGAACAGCTACGTTGTCGACGACTTTAGAAGGTATGTCAACTGCCAATATCATCAATCCAATAATCAAACAGGAAGTGAAACTTGACGGAACTCTTGTCAAAGGGTCAATTAATAATTATATGATAAACCAGGGAAACGTAGTGGCTAGTACTGTTCAGGAATTGAATACTAGTGATGCGACATATGAAACAAGGACAGAGTTTCAAAAATTTGATGATCAGGGAAGGATACTTCAGTTTAAGGATCGCAATGGTATTGTTACTGCTTATATCTGGAGCTACAATAACGAGTATCCCGTAGTTTCCGCTAAAAATGTGTTACACCTTGTGCTAAAGGCTGCCATTGAAGCCGCAGCTGGCACAACAGATCTTGAGACATTTTGGCTAGCACACGCCAATCCGACCCAAGGTGATGTGGTTTGGAAGAATTTCAACTTGAATTTGCGTAACGACGCTACACTGAAAAGTGCCGTGATAAATACCTATACCTTTTTGCTCCATACAGGGATGACTTCTGAAACGGATCAAAACGGCGAGGTAACTTACTATCAGTACGACGCATTAAAAAGGCTTCGTTATATCCGCAACGACAACGGCGAGGTTGTAAAAAGATTCGAATATGTCTACACCAATTAATTGCCATGCCCTCTAAGAATCAACTTCATGGCGCTATGACCAGACTTTTAGCAATATTCTTTTTTGCCACGTTTGCAATGTCGTCAGCCTTAAGCCAAAGTCTGGTGGTCAGCATCACTGGCCCCACCACCGTAACAGTAGGAACAACATATACATACAACGTTGTTTGGAATTATGTTGGAACTGCGGCTTCGGCTCCGGCTGGTGGCACGCACAGTTGGTCTGTTAATGGAGGAACCGCCTATAGTTCCGGAAGCGGCTATGCAGCTATCGTATGGACCGGTCCAGGAACGGCAACATTTACATATATAGCAAGCGGTACGACCTATTTCGCTACGATAACCGTCGGTACAAGTTCGTGTGCAGCAACGCCTACCCCCGCGTTTTCGCTTAATCCCTCTACCTGCTCGCCGCGCGGGCTGAGCTATACTGGAACACCTCCAGTTGGTGTAACATGGTACTGGCAAACCTCCGCGTCCGGAACTAGCACCGCTAATTCAACGAATATGTATGCTGTTACAACAACGGGTACGTATTTTGTTCTCGCTTACAATTCGGCTGGATCATGCTGGGGTTCTGTGGCAGCTTCATATCCCGTAAGCACAATAACCCCGTCGCCCGCAACACCGGGTGCACCGATTGTTGGAAACGAGGTATGCGGGTCCAAGAACTTACAACATGGGAATCCACCAGCTGGAATAACCTGGTATTGGCAGGGAACTAACCCCAATGGAACAAGTATGGCAAATTCCAGCGCGGACCTTGCGTTGACATCCGGTACGTACTACTTGCGAGCTTACGATAACGCGAGTGGATGCTGGAGCGCAAACTCTTCATCGGCGGTTGTTACGATCGACATCCCACCTACGCCAACATCGCCCACAACCACAACCAATAGCTGCGGCCCCCAAACCCTTTCAAAATCCGGCTCACCCCCGGCAAATGTTAGTTGGTACTGGCAGGGAACAAATTCCAATGGGGCGGACTACACGTCGGCAATAGCTACGTCGCAAACATTTACTGCATCCGCATCTGGGAACTATTACCTGCGCCCGCGAAACAACACTGGATGTTGGGGTAATGCGGTGTCAGTGAACGTAACGGTTTATCTTCCTACGCCGCCTGCACCGACCGGCCTTACAGCAACAGAGATGACGGTATCTTCATTCAAAGCGAATTGGTCCGCCGTTCCTGTCACAGATGACTACACGGTAGAAATATCCTCCTTAAGCAGCTTTTCTTCTATTCTAAATTCAGTTACAACGACTAATACGTTTTCGATATTCAGCGGACTCAAGGCCGGCAATCCTTACTATTTTCGGGTTCGCGCGCGAAAACTCTGCACCACCTCGGCGAACTCCTTGAATGGCACCACCATGACAATTCCTCCGGCGCCTCTGGCGACAGAAGCAACATCCATTCAGGCTGCAAACTTCTACTTGAACTGGCAACCCACACAGGGTGCCAGTGGATACGTATTTGATCTGGCAACGGCAAATAATTTCGTTGCAGGCCCTTTCATTTATCAAAATCAAAGCACCAGCAACTACAATGGCTTTACAGGTAATCCCAATGGATCAATCTACCTGTACAGCAACATTAATACGCTTGCTTCCGCCTATTATTTCAGGGTGCGTGCCGTAAATAATTCGGGAATGTCTGGCTGGTCTAATGTCATCGAGATTCCCGCTGTGCCAATTGCGGCGCCTGCTACGAATGTGTCCAAATACACTTTCACTGCAAATTGGAATTCACCTGCTACGGCCAGTGCTTATCGCCTGGATGTATCTACCAGTGAAACTTTCGTCAGCACCCTGCATGCCTATACGAATCTTTTAGTTTCAGGAACAAGTACCAGTGTATCGACGCTTCCCGGCGCGATTTATTACTACCGGGTTCGAGGTTCCAATGCTGCTGGAACGACGTCAGCAAATTCCAACGTGATTGAAGTCCGAACATTGAAAGACTACAACCATATCATCACCACAGAAGCAGCAAAACCCGAGATGATTACCGATGCTGATATTACGGCCGCAGCAATTGGCAGCATGCTGGTCAAGTATGAATATTTCGACGGTATTGGCAGGGCCGTCCAGACTGTGAACAAACAAATCTCGCCAAATGGCAAAGACATGGTTCAGCCAATTGAATACGATGGCTTTGGAAGACTGACCACAAACTATCTTCCGTATGCTGCCACCACCACTTCCGGAGCTTACCAGCAAACTGCAATTGCCGATCAATTCCAGTTTTACGACAACGGCGTCGTAAATAAAATCCCTGATGACCTGCCCGCACCGTATGCCAAAACTATATTTGAAGCCAGCCCGCTCAACAGAATATTCAAGCAGGGATCCGCCGGCGTAGATTGGCAGCCCAATGGCAGTTCCTATTCGTCACCTACTGATCGGTCTCAGGCATATGCCTATGAAACTAACCTTGGCTCTGAAGTTCGGCTCTGGACATATCATCCTCCTGCAACAGGATTTCCATTTGGGAAAGTAAGTGCAGGAACGTCAGCTGAGCCAGCTTACTATGGGCCCGCCCAACTTAATAAGAACAAGCTAAAAGATGAAGAGCGAAATGAGTCTATCGAATACCTCGACAAAAACGGCCGCATGATTCTTAAAAGGGTCCAGGCTGTTAAGGGTTCCTCTTCCGTTAACAATGCCAACTATGCGAGTACCTACTATATCTATGACGATTTTGATAACCTGGTATGTGTCATCCCGCCACAAGCAACTTCGCTGCTTGCCGCAGAATTCTTTCAATCCGGAATTACCGATGCGCAGAAGGAAGATTTTCTAAATCGGTGGGCTTTTCGATATGTTTACGACTGGCGTAGGCGGATGATTCAAAAACGCGTCCCCGGTGCAGCACCTGTTTACATCGTTTATGATAAGCGTGACAGGATGGTTATGATCCAAAGCGGTAATCAGCGAACCGATGCCAACGGCAACATAACCAAGAAGGAATGGAGTTATACCAAATACGACGCTCTGAACCGACCCATCATGACCGGTATATACACACACGGTTCGGTCGCTAGTCAGAAGCAGATGCAAGATCATCTGGATTCTCAGATGATATCTGGTGATGACTTCTACGAAGATTACAACGATGATATTGCCACCGACGGCTATACAAACCGAACTTTCCCAACGGCGTCTACCAAGGTATTAACCCTTACCTATTACGACAATTACGATTTTAAATCGTTATGGAACGATGTATTTGGTTACACGAACGATGAGCTTTCGCAAACGGTTAATTCAATCACCTATAATCAGCCAGCAACGGAGAATAAACGAGTAATCGGTCAGATAACAGGTATCAAAGTAAAAGTATTGGATGGAGGTACTACGGGGGGATATTCATGGCTTAAGACCATTTCCTACTACGACGACAAATACAGATTAATACAGACCATAGCGGACAATTACAAGGGAGGTACCGATCGGTTTTCAAATCTATATGACTTTGTAGGTAAGCTCTGGAAAACAAAAACCACGCACGTGGAGAGTGATCTGACCTGGAAAGATTTTGTCGGCTCCAACCAAAAAGGCAATAAACTTGTGCGGTCAGCCAGTGGCGCAGGGTGGGGAGGAGCGGGTGCGGTATCAGTTCAGAAACTGCCCGCCAATCAGGATGGATGGATTAAGTGGACGATTTCGGAATCAAACACTCAGCGCGCTGTGGGTTTTTCGGAACAAAATACCGACGCTGGTCTCACCATGGATTACGGATGGGTACTCAACGCCAATGGCACCATGCAGATCCATGATAAGGGGCAGCCACTCAGTACTCCTCTTCCGTATGCTTCTGGAGATATACTTTTGATCAAACGTGAGGGAAACTATATCAGGTTTTATCACAACAACAGCATGATCGCCAACAGCATAAGTGTTTCAACAC
>JANNPM010000311.1:0-3725 GCA_031400145.1 Chryseolinea sp.
ACATTGCTTCGTATTGTGAGGGCGCCATATAAATGCCCTGATTAAGCATCGATTGAAAAAAAGTGGCAAATCGTTTCGTATCTGAAGTTGTGGCGGTGTTGTAGTCGATCACTGTATTCTCAGTAAAAAAGAGGGTAAACATGGAGCCGACCTGATTCACCCTGAAATTCAATCCTTTTTTGTCTAATTGCTTAAGGATACCTTCCACGATGGAAGCTGTGCTATTATCAATTCTTTCATAGGTCGTTGGATTATCCTTTAGGTATCTCACCATAGCAAGCCCTGCCGCCATAGCCAGTGGGTTGCCGGATAGTGTTCCTGCCTGGTATACCGGGCCTAAAGGCGATACAGTATCCATAATTTCCCTTTTGCCGCCATACGCTCCCACAGGCAGTCCTCCGCCGATAATTTTGCCTAGCGTGGTCATGTCTGGCGTGACATTGTAGCGTTGTTGTGCTCCTCCCAGAGCAAGGCGGAAGCCAGTCATCACCTCGTCAAATATGAGCACAATATGATGCTTGTCACAAATTGAACGAAGACCCTCAAGATAGCCGGGCTGAGGCGCAACGCATCCCATATTGCCTACTACCGGTTCCAATATTATTGCAGCAATCTCATCTGCGTTTTCTGAGATAATGGCTTCAACAGCTTTCAGGTCGTTGAAAGGGGCGATAAGCGTATCTTTCGCCGTTCCCCTTGTAACGCCCGGGCTGTCCGGCGAACCAAACGTCAATGCACCACTTCCGGCAGCAATCAGGAACGAGTCTCCATGGCCATGATAGCAACCTTCCATCTTGATGATCTTCTCCCTTCCGGTGAAGCCTCTTGCAACCCGGATCGCAGACATCGTGGCTTCAGTGCCTGAATTTACCATGCGGACCTTTTCAACAGAAGGAACAACGGAACATATAAGCTCAGCCATTTCAACTTCTCGCGCAGTTGGCGCTCCAAACGACGGGGACATTGACAATGCTCGTATAACGGCCTCTTCAATTAACGGGTGCGCATGTCCAAGTATCATAGGACCCCAGGAATTTATCAGATCTATGTATTCATTTCCATCTTCGTCATAGAGGTACGCGCCCCTCGCACGCTTCATGAATACGGGATTGCCACCCACTGCCCGAAAAGCACGAACCGGCGAGTTAACACCACCTGGAATAACTTCTTTTGCACGTTCGAACAGGGTTCTACTGGCAGATAGCATTGACTACATCTAGGTTTGAGGGTGAACGATAAGGGGTATCATTTCTTAGAAACAACCTTCACGTTCCCATTTTCAAATTTGATAAAGGGTACCAACTCGTTACTCCGGCCCGTCTGGTAGCTGAAGCCCTCCGTGAGGTAACCCGGGATAACGCCAGCTTTGCTCATTGCTTCCTGGAAATAAACACCATTCTTTTTTAGCTGATTTCCAAGGAAAAGCATCAACTCGTAACCCGTGCTGGCATAGGTTGTGGGGATACGTCCATGTGTCTTAACATATTTTCTGGAAAACGCTTTAGAAATTGGCTTTTCGATAACAATGTAATTTGGTGCCATCAACACGATCGGCAAGTTTTGAAATTTTTCCACGTCTATTGAATGCTGTTCCAGCCAGGCCTCAGATCCAACAACAACGACCTGGTCGCCGCGTGTTTCAACACCGCTGATTACTTTGGCATATATGAGTGCATCATCGGAGGCGACGAAAATACTTCCGAGGCTATCCTTCTTGAGGGTAAACTCTTTCGGGTACTTAAATTCATCGTATTCCGTTGGCGTGGCTAGAATGGTGAGAACATTTTTCGAGTCTTCACGCGAAAGACGATTTGAAGAAATAATTTTAATTCCCTTTTCCTTTGCTGTGTATATAAAACTCGCAGCGAGCACGGAGTCACGTCGTGACGTGCCATAAAATACCATGCAGCTCTTTTTTGTGGCGTATCCGGAAAGGAATTCCGCCGCCTTTTTGCCCATTACATCCAGCGCCGGCTGAAACATAAAGCCATAGGGATTACCGTCAAGCAGATCTATGTTATTGTGCAGCGGATTGAACACGTTCACTTTATTCGAAACTGAAAAATCATTAATGGGCTTGCACTCTTCCTGGAAAAACGGCCCAACCAGCAAGTCTGTGCTTTTGAGTTCTTCTGTATTCAGAACATACTTTATTTTGTCAACTTTCCGTTGCGTGTCGTATGCACGAAGACTGATCTTCACGCCTTGCTTTGAGAGTGTATCGACCGCGAGCTTAATTCCTTCATAGAGATCGAGCACATTCTGATTGCGTTTTATTGAGGGCGATGGGTCCAGCGTGTTAACCATCAGCGGCAGCATAACGGAGACCGTATAGACATCCTTAAAAAATGTTTTCGGTGCCTCTACCATGAATTCCTCTTTATTGAGATTAAATTCCTTGACCAGGTTTTCAAGCATTACCTTGTCGGCCGGGTTAGAGACGTTCTTTGACAGAGCGACCGCAAGCACCTTTGCAATTATCGGATCTTTGGGATATTCCTCACGCATCATCCTCAGCGTCTCGACATCTGTGATCCCGGCGATGCTCTTCGCTTTAAGTGACTCAATCACGGGATGCAGGGTCTTATCCTGAATTCCCGAAAGCATCTTCATGCCTTGAAAATAATCACGATCTTCCATGTTGATCTTTCCTATCCAGAAGTTCACTTCGTCAATCTTATCCCACGAAGGATAAAGCTTCTTGATTTCGTTAAGGCTATTTTTTGCAAGCGGCTTGTAATTCTGATGGTAAGCGGACAGCGCATAGTAAAAAGACGCATACTCTGAAAAAGGATTGTTCTTATCATATGGAATCATTGACTTGAACATCTCCATCGCAAGGTTATACTTCCCTTCCCGCAGCAAGGTCTTGGCATTGGCATACTGCTTGGTATAATCAATCTGAGCATAGGCCGACAGTTGAATAACCAGCACAAGGCATAACATTAGCTTTGCTTTTCCCATTGTCTATTATCAAAAAATCCGGAGTTCCGGTAAACAAAAATAAAAAATTATCCAAACGCGTCAGTCATTCCCATTCGATTGTCGCGGGCGGCTTTGAGCTGATATCGTAGACTACGCGATTCACTCCTTTCACCTTGTTAATAATGTCGCTTGAAACCGCGGCAAGAAACTCATAAGGCAGATGGGCCCAGTCAGCCGTCATACCATCGGTACTGGTCACTGCACGCAAGCAAACAACCCTTTCATACGTACGCTCATCACCCATCACGCCAACGGACTGGACCGGTAACAGCATGGCACCGGCCTGCCAGACCTTATCATAAAGCTCAAACTTTCGAAGACTTGCTATGAAAATACTGTCCACCTCCTGAAGGATGTGCACTTTATCGGCGGTGATGTCACCCAATATCCGTATGCCAAGACCCGGGCCGGGAAACGGATGGCGTTCAAGTATCGACGGATCGATGCCCAACGTCTTTCCGACGACCCTTACTTCATCTTTGAAGAGTGTATTTAGCGGTTCCACTACTTTAAGCTTCATTTTTGCCGGCAATCCGCCAACATTGTGATGCGACTTGATGGTTTGTGAGGGCCCGTTGACGGACACTGACTCAATCACGTCGGGATAGATGGTCCCCTGACCCAACCACTTCACATCTGTGATCCGGTGAGCTTCTTCATCGAAGACCTCAATAAATGTTCTGCCAATGGCCTTTCGTTTCGCCTCAGGTTCACTAAGTCCTTTGAGGGCGGTATAAAAT
>JANNPM010000335.1:0-4043 GCA_031400145.1 Chryseolinea sp.
TCGACGATCTGGTCGGGCGTGAGGTTATGGGAACGCATCAATTCGGGGTCTGCCTTGATCACAACGGTACGGATGTTTCCTCCAAAAGGTCCGGGGGCAACAAGTCCCGGTATGTCTGTAAACGACGCTCGTACATAGGTATTTGCGAGATCCAGCAACTCGTTGTTCGATCGCGTCTCGCTGCTGACGACCAGCTGACCAATTGGCAAGGTAGAGGCGTCAAACCTTATGATGAACGGCGGCTGCGACCCGGGGGGGAAAACGGCCTGAATACGGTTTCCAAAAGCGCTCAGCTCGGCCTGCGCCTGCGCCATGTTGGTGCCGGGATAGAACGTGAACTTCATGAGCGTCAGTCCCTGCAAATTTCTAGTCTCAATGCTTTTCAATCCGTTTACATACAGGAAGATGTTGATATACTGCTTGGCAAAATATGCTTCCATCTGTGACGGTGTGTAGCCCCCGAACGGATGTGACAGATATATCACCGGCAGATTCATCGTTGGGAAAATGTCGATCTTGATGGTGCGCATCGCTCCCACTCCAAAAAATAAAAGGCCAGCGACGAGCACCACAATGGAAATTGGTTTCCTCAGCGCAAGACGTATCAGGTTCATCTATTCAGCCTGGTTAATAAACAAATCAAAATCGCCGGACGCTGCGGCCTTTAGCAATAATGCCTGCCATACATTTATGTTCGCGATACTTCTGTCCAACTCCGCCCTGTTCAGCGCATACATGGCGAGCTGAAGGTCAGCAATCGTCGTCAAACCGTTCTTGTACAACACACTCCTTTGCAGGTATGCATCACTTGCTGCCTGATACTGCAGCGGCACCTCCTGTACTCCCTTCAGACTGCTCAGTACCCGCTGGTCTGAGACGATGAGCTGATTCTTTAACCGCACGCTGACTTCATCGTACTCATATCGAAAACCCTGTTCCACAAAATTCTGCGCGCGCGCCTGCTGTCGTACCCGGAGCGGACTAAGCAGATTCCATGCAATGCTGACGCCGGTAACATAGTTATAACGCGACGGATCAACACCATCCGCATAAGACTTGGAATAACGTTCAGGATACTCGGGCGTATAGTTATAATCAAATCCCGACCCCCGCGCCTGGTATATTCCGAAAAGTGTGATTCCGGGCATCATGCTCTTGCGGGCGACCCGCGCCGCGCTTCCAGCCTGGTCGATCCGTGCCTGATAAAATTTTAATTGTGGATTCTCCTCAACGGCCGACGAAGTTTCAAAAACCGTCGGGACCCTTGCCAGCAACGCAGTATCCAGGACAAAGTCTGTAGTTGTCACACTGAGCCATATCGCCAGATCCTGACTAGCCTGTAGTACATTATTTTGCATCTCGATCACCGTGAGCCGCGCGCGCGAAGCGTCGGCATTCGCGAGCGACGAATCAACACCCGCGTTCAACCCCGAGAGCACCCGCGCCCTGACATTCTCGCGCACTGCGTAGGCCCGTTGTAAATTCGCCTCCGCATTTCTTACAAACCGCTGCGCCACCAGCAGATTGAGGTATGCGCCGGCAGTCCTCACCTTGTGTACGAATTCCTCTTGTAAGACATCTGCCGAATCCTGTCGCGCCTGCGCATCTGCCAGCTGTATCGTGGACCTGATGCGCCCAAATGAAAAGACCTCCCAATTCGTATTGAGGATATAGAGCGCACCAAAGGCGGCATTCCAGCTTTCATGCTGGTAACTCGGTCCGGCAGAGGCCACACCTAACACGCCCACGGCCGCCAGCGGTCCGAACTGGCCGTTCACCGTGCCGTAATTTTGTTGCACCGAGGCGATTACGTTGGGGAGATACTCATTTCGCGCGTTTCGCGCTAACGCGCGCGAGCCTAGCGCATAACTGCGCTTTGCCTGGATGCGCTGGTAGCTGGCGACTCCCTGGTCGACAGCGGCGGGAAGTGTTAGACGTTCTTGCGCCAATCCAAAGGTGGACGCAATCGCGAGTAGTAAAATCATTAGAGCCTTCGGCCCCGTGTACGTCGTTTGAAGTCTGCGGTGGACAGTTTGCATCAATAGTGATAACAAACATAGACAAGGAATACTCTTGCGAGCAACACCGGGCATCCAATTTTTGAAGAACGTGATGCAAACGTTCTTGTTTGATGCATACGGTATTCTTTGCGTTTCCTTAGCGCCTTCGCGCCTTCGCGGTTAATGCCTCGTATTCCGCACGAATCCCTGCCCAGATGTGCTTGCGCTCGAAATGCTCACCCACAAATCTCCTTGCTTTTCCCCCCAGCATACCTCGGAGCTGCGAATCCATCGACAGAGTCTCCATTGCCGTTCCCAGCAACTCGGCATTTTTCGGCGGCACGATCAATCCTGTCACCTTATCCTCTATGATCTCATTGCACCCGTTAATATCACTCACAATGCACGGCACCTCCAGCAAGCTCGCCTGCATGACCACATTTGGGAATCCCTCGCGATAACTCGGAAAGACAAACACGTCCGAAGCCAGCAGCCATGGCCTTACATCCTTTTGAAAGCCTGCGAGGATAACACGGCTGTCTTCCTTCAAAAACTTCATTACATCGACAGGCAACGGATCAAGTTCTTCTTCAAAAGGACCGACGATCAGCAAATGAAATTTTCTTTGCGCTGTTAAACTTACATCTGTGGTCTCGCATACCTTTTTGAAAGCCGAGACGAGTTCGACAATGCCTTTATCCTTTACCACGCGGCCAATGAAGCAGAAGACGACATCGCTTTGCTTGACTTTATGTTGGATCCTTATATTGCCGGCGATCGTTCTCAATTCCGATGTCGCAGTGAAATATTCTGTATCGATCCCGTTGCTGCTCCCCTTCCCTATGATGGAGACCTTTGCAGGATTGACTTTTAACTCGTTTATCATAAAGGCGCGAAGGCCGGTAGAGTTTGGATAGACCTTATGGGCAGCGACGTAGGTGATTTGTTCTGTGATTTCCAATATCCATCGCCTGATTCCGGTGGCTTCCATGAGCGGCAAACCTGCCACCGTATGCATTCGGACTGGGACGTTGCAGATCCATGCGGCCACCATGCCCAGGAGTCCGGCTTTAGGAGTGTGGGTGTGGATGATGTCGGGTTTGAGTTGTCGGATGAGTTTGATCAATGTCCATAAACACTTAAGGTCTTGAAGCGGTGTGATCTGGCGCGTGAATGGTATTGGGATGTGACGAGTCCCCTCGGCGAGGACGTCTTCGATTGCGTGACCCGGCGCACTCATAGTGACTACGTTGTAGCCGTGATTGACCATGTCGCGGAATTGTCCTTTGAGGAGGAGTTGGAGGGAGATGGGGACGGTGGTAATCCTTACAAGAACCAATTTAGTATTCTCAGCGCCCCTTTGCGCCTCTACGCCCTTGCGATCCACTGCCTTTAAATGTTTTCCATTGATCGTCTAAGATCAGCAACTTCCCCCATTGTCAGGCTCTGCATGTTGTAATTTTGTCTGCAGTTATCGAAATTGATTAATACCTTCATCAAACCCTTCAGACTTTCTTCTGGATAATTCCCGAAATTATGTGGGTGCCACCAAAGGTGATAAACCTCTCCGTGTTTAGCAGCGTGGTTCATCTCAGAGTTGATGCGCGCAATTTTCATGTCATTGAGAAAAAGCTCTGATGGCCGGTAGGGACGCAGTAATCTGCTAGCCGGTAGGCAAATCGGCAAACCTGTTTTATATTCAACACTTTGTATTGTATATGTATTTTTTTTTCCAATCGGTAGATAAGCATCGATTCCACGGTTGAGTCGTTTCCACCTGGATTCCGCTCGTGTACTTTGAATATTCCAGAACCAGTCTCCTGGATTGTCACGGACCACCTCGAAGCCTTCTTCATAACAGACCCGTAAATATTCTTCGTTGAACTGATTTCGGGGAAATACAAGTGACAGCAATTTCTTGTTATAAATTTTAGCCGCAGTTTGTGCTGCCCGAAGGTCGTCACGAAATTGTTCAAGAGTTTGTCCCGCCTCATTGCAGTAGTAATGAGCAAAAGTATGCGAAGCAAGTTCCTGTCGTGGTGT
>JANNPM010000339.1:0-4312 GCA_031400145.1 Chryseolinea sp.
GACAAAAAATCCGAAGTCGCCCCTGCCCCAGCCCCTGCAGTTTCCGCTCCAGCTCCCACACCAGTGGTCCCATACGCAAATAGCGCGAATGCCACCGTTAAGGTTCTGCCAGTAGAGTCATCAGAACCAGAAGAGCCTCTCTACAGACGGGATACGGCAATTATTTCGTAACTAATCACGGAGCGGAGCGGCTCGGAATACGAACGATTAATCGCGTTGAGTGCTGCACGGCACGATGCTTTGGATTAGATTGCCGCCCGGCTCGCGATAAACGTTGTGCCCTGATGAAATCTCATTTTATTTGCATTTGAAATAGCACCCGCATGCGCTTCCTCCTACTGTCTATTGCCTCTTTCTTTTTTTATCACGCCAATGCACAAATTCCCCTGGATACTATTCCAACAATTCGGGACAGCGTATTTGTGATCCAGGACACCGTTGCCGCCGTTAGGGACACGGTAACGATTATAGGTGTTGGGGATATCATGATGGGAACGAGTTATCCCGAAGATAAGCTTCCACCCCAAAATGGCGCATCATTAATGAAAGAAGTCCAACAATACCTTGGCGACGCGGACGTCACCTTCGGAAACCTTGAAGGTACTTTGCTCGATTCGGGAGGAACTCCTAAAAAGTGTAACGACCCGAAGGTCTGCTATGTATTCCGGACACCGGTCAGGTACATTGAAAATCTTACCCGCGCTGGTTTCGACATGATGAGCCTGGCTAACAACCATGCCGGTGATTTTGGAGAGGCCGGCAGGCGTAGTTCAATGAGGACACTTGATTCCGCAGGCATAAAGCATGCAGGACAGCTTACCCAGAAATTTGTGATACTGAAGAAGGACGGCATTAGTTACGGGCTTGTTGCTTTTGCGCCAAACAGTGGCTGTGTTAATCTCAACGACATGGATGGCGCCCAACAGTTGGTTGCCCATCTTGATTCATTATGTGACATCACGATCGTCTCATTTCATGGTGGCGCTGAGGGTGCTCAATATCAAAATGTTCCAAGAACCCACGAGCTCTTTCATGGCGAAGACCGCGGCGATGTCTACGCGTTTGCGCACACAGTCATCGACGCTGGTGCCGACGTCGTTTTTGGACATGGACCCCACGTTACCCGCGCCATTGAAGTTTATAAAGAGCGATTCATTTCTTATAGCTTGGGTAACTTTTGTACCTACCGCGGCATTAGCGTAAATGGTGTAAACGGCATCGCTCCCATCATAAAAATATATACAGATAAACATGGCAGATTTTTTCAAGGAAAAATTATTCCAACCTATCAAACCTATGCAACTGGCGTGAGAGTAGATCCTCTGAATCAGGTCATTAAAAAGATTCAGGAATTGACAAAAAAAGATTTTCCTGAATCCAGCATTCAGATTGCCGAGAATGGTTTAATTACTTACCTTGCTCAATAACATGGCTTATAAGGAAAAAGAAATAGAGAAGCTTTACTATTCCATTGGAGAGGTTTCGGAAATATTTAATGTAGCTCCATCGTTGATCCGTTTTTGGGAATCTGAGTTTGATCTCATCAAACCAAAGAAAAATAGAAAAGGTAATCGTCAGTTCACGAAAGAAGACATCGATCACGTTCGCACAATTTATCACCTTGTAAAAGAAAAGGGATTTACCCTGCAAGGTGCCAAAGAAATGCTTCGCAACGACACGCAGGCCGTACGCGACAAGATGGAATTTATGGATTCCCTAAAACGCGTCCGCAGTTTCCTCGTTGAATTACGGGAGAAGCTATAGCAAGTATTCATGTGTTAATAATTGTTTTTAGCTGTCACATGGAATATGCCAGGCTGGTCATCGTGCCTTTGGATGAAGGCATTGCATGGCTATTTCTTGCAGATTAAGGTCAGTGATTTTCGCGCTTGCGTTTCATCATTTTGCGCCAATGTTATTTTGAACCGTTAGCTTTAATTGCATGGACCAAAGCAGGCTTGCGCTCCTGGCGCTGCATTTTATACCCGGCCTGGGAGATTACACGATCAGACAGTTGGTTAGCTATTGCGGATCAGCCGACAAGGTATTCAAGACGCCGAAAGGAAAGCTGTTGAAAATTCCGGGGATAGGTGAAGTGACGGCAAAAGTTGTTCATCATGGCCAGCCGTTCGCAACTGCGGAAAAAGAAATCCGCAAAGCTGAAAGAGAAAACGTACGGTTAATCTTCTATACCGATGAAAGCTATCCTTCCAGACTCAAGCAAATTGATGACGCTCCCACACTCCTTTATGTAAAAGGTAACGTAGATTTTGAAGTTCGAAAGACAGTGGGCATAGTGGGAACACGACGTTCAACAGACTATGGAAGGCAATGTACTGCCGATCTGATCGCGGGTCTGGTGCCCCATCATGCCTTGATCGTAAGCGGCTTGGCATACGGTATCGACATACAAGCGCACAAGCAGGCGATCAACTACAATCTGGCCACGATAGGCATTATGGGAAGCGGCATAGACGTTATTTATCCCCCGGCCCATACCGATGTCGTAAAAAAAATGCTCCCCTGTGGAGGAATTGTTACAGAACATCCTTTCGCTACCAAACCGGACGCACATAACTTTCCCGCGCGGAACAGGATCATCGCCGCACTGTCAGACGCCCTGGTTGTAGTCGAAGCTGCAGAACGCGGTGGCGCCCTGATCACCGTAGACATTGCCAACAGTTACAACAAAGACGTATTTGCTTTTCCGGGGAATATCGGCCGAAGTTTTTCTGAAGGATGTAACAATCTGATCAAATCAAACCGTGCACATCTCATTACTTCGATCAAAGACCTGGAGTTTGTAATGAACTGGGACCTTAGAAAACCGGAAAGCAAAAAAAAAGCGCCATTGGATCTGGATATGTTTACAGAAGAGGAGCGGGTGGTCCTTAAGCTATTGATTGAATTTAACAATCAGATGATGCTGGACGAGTTAAGCTGGCGATCTGCAATTTCAATAAGCAGGCTTGCATCAATTTTATTATCGTTGGAGTTGAAGGGGGTGGTTTCGGCGCATCCGGGAAAAGTGTTTAAGTTAGCTATGGTTGCTCCATCGCGTTAGATTCAGTTCGCTTCGTTTTTCATGGCATATTAGCATTAACCGCTAAGGAAGCGCAAAGAAATGCAGCACGGCTCACGGACTTGAAGCTTGTAGCCTGCAGCTTGCTGCTAATTCTTTGGTTGATTGCACCGTTCCTTAATCACCTCATACGCATGGAGGTCGCCGAGCTCGCCGGCTTTACTGAGATCCAGACACCCGTTCTGCAGGTCACCAAACTCAAGACGCAATATGCCACGAAGGTAATATGCATCCTGACTCTTTGGATTGATCTGTATGATCTTTGTGCAATCGTTTATCGCATCTTCATAGGCAAGCAAAAATTGCTTTGCCTTGCCCCGGTTAAAATATGCTTCAATATTATTTTCATTAAAAGCTATACAAGATGTGAAATCGGCAATGGCACCATAGTAGTCCTGTAGTTTCAACTTTACGTTGCCACGGGCGAAATATGCTTCGGCAAGCTTTGAGTTCTTTTCGATGGCGACGTTGTAATCTTTCATTGCACCGTGGCGGTCATCAAAGTTGTCCTTGATGTTACCCCGGATTAAGTAGGCTGCGGCATAACCTGGATCCTGCTCCAAGGCTTTGTTCAGGTTAAGCAACGCTTCCATGAACTCTCTCTTTTCATAAAGCTCCTTTCCCTTTTGCGTGAGTTCCTTGGGACCTTGTGAAAAAGCCAACAAGTTCAGAAGCATTAAAAATACAGTGCAACACGCGCGATTCATAAAGAATAGTTTTATCAAAGGTAATGCTTATTCACAGTGAACAGCAACAGTGCTTCTTAATTGGACGACGGTGGAAAAATTTCAGCGGCGATCTGAAGCGCTTTAAGCAGTTCTGCATGATTGATCTCCGATGGAATGCCTTTAGATTCTATGAAATCTATTATATCTTCGGTGGCAATATTACCCACCAACTCATCTTTTGCCATTGGGCATCCGCCATAACCATTTAACGCACCGTCGAGTCGCTTGCAACCGGCATTGAACGCAGCACCGATCTTTTCTTTCGATGCATCGCGTGTAGAATGAAGGTGTAGTCCCACATTGGCCCCGGGATATTCCTTGGTGATCGAGGTGAACAGGTTACCAATATGCTCTGGTGTAGACATGCCTATGGTATCAGCGAGCGATATAACATCTGCGCCAAGGGTGAGCAGCACGTTCACAAAGGTTCCAACAAGGTCTATGTGATAAGGATCGCCGTAAGGATTGCCAAATGCCATACTGATATAGGCCACGAGTTGCT
>JANNPM010000360.1:0-5834 GCA_031400145.1 Chryseolinea sp.
GGACTGCGAGCGGCATTCGCTTCCTAGAGCAACGAGGACTTCCTCATCCAAAAATATTCATACGACACGTTGTACAATACCACCAAGGCAGACGCGGAGCTATTCGCCACCAAGAACAAGTTTTATATCAAAGGACTTTACAATGCAGGCTCATCCAAGGAGATTCTTATTCCCGGGTTCGGCGTTTCGCAGGGGTCAGTAAAAGTCTATTCAGGAGGAATTCCTCTCAATGAAGGAACTGATTTTGTCGTAGACTATACGTTCGGAAAAGTTACGATCATGAATGATCAGATTCTTAACTCCGGGAAGAACATTGAAGTTAAGTATGAATCATCCGATCAATTCGCGTTTCAAACGCGGAGCCTCGTGGGCACGCGTTTCGACTATCATTTAAATGAAGACATAAACTTCGGCTCAACCGTATTGTACTACAATGAGCGGCCACTTGTAAGCCGCAATCAGATCGGCAGCGAGCCTGCACGAAATCTCCAATACGGATTCGACTTCAACGTCAATAAAAAGAGCCGCTTCCTCACAAAGATGGTAGATGCCATACCGTTCCTTCAGACGAAAGAGATATCCTCATTTAACGTCACCGGCGAATTCGCACAATTGCTGCCGGGTACATCAAATGTCGTAGACGGCGAGGGCACGGCTTATATTGATGACTTTGAAAATACGGCGACGCCTTATACGCTGATGAGTGCTTTTGGGTGGAAGCTTGCGTCCGTTCCTCAAAGTGATGACAATCGGTTCGATCCCAGCAATAAGACTTCAGATGACATTCGTGCAGGGTACAAGCGCGCGAAACTTGCGTGGTATACGGTTGACAATCAGCTGTACCGCGATGCAGGAAATCTTAAACCTGATAATCTTACCGACGAGGATTTAAAGAACCATTATGTACGACCTGTCGACCCTCAAGAAATTTTTCCCAAAAAGCAACTTACACAAGGCGTTTTTTACGAACAGATTTTTGATGTTGCCTACTTTCCGAAAGAACGGGGACCATATAATTATAGTCCCGACCTGGACAACAATGGATTTTTGAATTCTCCCCAAAGCAACTGGGCCGGGATCACAACGGCGATACGCAATGAAGTCGACTTCGATAAAGCCAACATCGAATATGTGGAGTTCTGGCTGATGGATCCATTCATCGATTCGCAGTACGGTTATATCGATGATGGTATCAATCCCGCGAAGGGAAACACTACAGGCGGACAACTGATTTTTCAGTTGGGTAGTATCTCGGAAGACGTAATTCGGGACAGCAAACATGCTTTTGAAAACGGTTTGCCTACCGACGGTAATCTCGATGGCGCCGAGGCAGTAAGAAACAATTGGGGATACGTGACAGACGGAACCTACCTTACAAATGCATTTACAAATTCAAATTCTGCATCACGTTCAAATCAGGATGTCGGGTTTGATGGGTTGCCTACTGCTAAGGAGGGTTCATTCTTCCAGAGTTTCCTCAACAGCCTTAGTGGCGGCGCACGGGCCAGGGCTGAAGTTGATCCCTCAGCAGACGATTTTCATTATTTCCTTGGTAATGACCTGGACGATAACAATGCAAAGATCCTGGAACGGTACAAAGATTTTAATGGCCAGGATAATAATTCCCCGATCATTACATCCAGCGATGAGGTATCACCTTCAGGCAGCCAGAATCCGGATAATGAAGATCTCAATGCCGACAATACATTAAGTGAGCTGGAGGAATATTATCAGTATGATATTGATCTGAAAAAGGGTCAGCTGGCTATCGGGCGAGAGTACGTAGTTGACAAGATAGAGACCAAAGGCGAGAATTCCCCCGAACTAGTAAACTGGTACCTTTTCCGCATTCCCGTGAGACAGTTTGAGACAAAGTTCGGTGCCATTGATGGTTTCAAGTCCATAAAGTATGCACGGATGCTGTTGACTGGATTTTCGGAACCCGCGGTACTGAGGTTTGCAAACTTCCGTATGGTCGGCAGCCGTTGGAGAAGATACACCGACAACCTCAAAGAAAGCGGATTGGAACCCGATTCCGAACCTGGTGCAGACAACTTTACCGTAAGTGTTGTTAACCTTGAAGAAAATGCTGCAGGCGATGGCGATAAATCCCCGTATGTGATTCCTCCGGGCGTCGAGCGTGATCGCGATAACACGTCGACGGTGTCGCGGCAGTTGAATGAGCAGTCGGTTCAGGTATGCGTAGACGAGCTACAGGACGGCGATGCGCGAGCAATCTATAAAAACTTTAGTGGAGACCTTTTCAACTATGGACGGATCAAGATGTTCTTTCACGCTAATAGTGAAGCTGCCAACGCCGGTGACCTTACAGCTTTCCTTCGAATGGGTACGGACTACGACCAAAATTTTTATGAAATAGAGATCCCGTTAGAGATTACCGACACAAATGCAGAAGGTATTCGAGATATCTGGCCGGAAGCCAACGAGATCGACCTGGCCCTGGATGAACTATACGCCATGAAAGCTCAACGAGATCGCGAAGATTTTCCACTGTCAGAGTTATATCCACGGGAAGGGCCTAAGATTGTCGGCCGGCATCGGTTAAGAATATTTGGACGCCCCGACCTGAGCAGTGTACAGATCATGATGATTGGTATCCGCAACCCCAGGAGCGACGACAAGCGAACGTTTTCTGTTTGTATATGGGCCAACGAGTTGCGCGTAACTGACTTTGATCAGACCCCCGGTTGGTCGGTCAATTCAACGCTAAGCGCAAAGCTCGCGGATTTTGCCACAGTGTCCGCAGCATTCAGGCATACAACATTTGGCTACGGAGATGTCTCTTCAAAGATCAATGAGCGAACCCGTGATGAAACTACCGCGTACGACGTATCAGCGAATGTTAATGTTGACAAGCTTATTCCCGGCAATACAGGAATAAAAATTCCTGTGTTTCTCGGATATCAAAACACAACTATCGATCCGAACTACGATCCTGCAAACCCTGATGTGCGTCTGGACGCTGCGTTGAAATCGTTTAACACTGAAGAGGAACGAACGGATTACCTACGTATCATCCGCGATCAAGAAACGCGGAAGAGCCTGAACTTCATCAATGTTCGAAAGGTCAAGACCAAACCCGATGCTGTAAGCCATCTCTGGGATATTGAAAATCTTGCTTTCTCCTATGCTTACAGCGAAACACAACAGTCAAATTTTACCACCAAGGAAGCAATTCAGAAGCAGTATAAAGGATCAGTTGCCTACACTTTCACACCGAAAGCCACGGGTATCGAACCTTTTAAAAACTCCGCGCGCTTTTCATCACCGTGGCTCAAAGCCATAAAAGATTTCAACTTCAGTTTACTCCCCAGCAGCCTTGGCGTAAGGTTTGATCTCGACAGATCATTTGGAAAGACCGTATATCGGAACGACGGCTTTGAGTCGGCACCGAACTATGTCAAATATTTTACTTTTAACAGGCAGTACAATATGCGGTGGAACCTTACGAAAGGACTGTCGCTGGAATACAATGCTTTGGCCTATGCTATCATAGATGAACCCCCTGGAGAAGGTGATTCCGTCAATACCGAAATAAAAAGGAATCTGAAAGACTTCGGACGGATGAAAGACTTCGACCAGCGGATGACGGCCAATTACACACTGCCACTTGACAAGTTCCCCGTAACGGATTGGCTAGGCGCTGACTACCGTTATCAGGTAAGCTATAACTGGACGGCAGGCGCATTGAACAGACCTGACGCGCTACAGATCTCGGGAGATCTTCCTGACAGTCTTGATTTTAAGAACACAATAGAAAATAGCCGGGACCAAAATTTTACGGGAAGGGCCGACATGGTCAAACTTTACAACAAAGTGAAGTTTTTGAAAGAGCTCAACACGCCACCAAAACCGGTGCCTGCCCGGACCTCCACCAATCCGAAGATACCAGCCCGACCCGACCCGAAAGATACTGTTAAGGAAAAGTCGGTGCTGCCCATTGTGAAAGGATTGCTGCGCATGCTCATGTCTGTGCGCTCCATCAACGGAACTTACAGCCTGACCGAGGGCACCACGCTGCCAGGGTTTAATTCTACCCCAAAATTTCTGGGCATGGATTCGAATTGGGATGCACCGGGATTTGGATTTGTGCTCGGAAGTCAGGACCCGAACATCAGGAACGAGGCGGCGAAAAATAGCTGGCTCAACAACACAAACTCCAGCCTGACAACGCAATTCACGCAGTCGCGTAATGAAACCCTCAACCTTCGCGCCAGCATCGAACCCTCCCCGGATTTTAAAATTCAACTGGACGTTAAGAAAGAGACTACAAATTCTTACCAGGAGATATTCAGGTATGATCCCGATCAGCCCAATGCCGATACCGAAACCGGCTTTGCATCGTTGAGCCCTAATCGCAGTGGTGGGTACAGAATTTCTTTTCTAAGTATCAGGACGGCATTTGAAAAGTCTAACGGCAGTGTAAACTCCAGCGTTTTTTCAACGTTCGAAGACAACCTGGATGTTATGCAAGACCGGTTTCAGGCCATCAATGCAAACAACGAGTTCGACTCTGCATCGCAGGATGTTTTGATTCCCGCATTCATTTCGGCCTACTCAGGAAAGGATCCACGGGCAATGAGTCTTACGCCATTTCCCAGGAACCCGCTACCAAACTGGCGTGTTGACTACACGGGGCTCAGCAAGATACCGGCCATAAAGAAAGCTTTTCAGTCCATAACGCTGTCACACGCCTATCAATCCAGTTATTCTGTGACGAATTATACCAATGCTTTAGATTACGCCGACAAGGATGTTCTGGAGATTGACAAGCCTATTGAAGATTATAACAATAAATATTTTGGAGCCATCACAGATGGCAAATTGTTGCCGGTTTATGTAATAAGTCAGGTTCTCATATCAGAACAGTTCGCTCCCCTGATCGGTATTAACGTGCGAACAAAAAATCGCGTTACGGCGAATCTGCAATATAAAACCAAACGCGATCTCACGCTGAACATCTCCAACGCTCAGATTACTGAAGTCAGCAGCAAGGATATGGCCCTTGAGCTGGGGTTTACCAAAAACAATATGAAGTTACCTTTCAAGTCACAGGGCCGGCTCATTGTGTTGAAGAACGACTTGACGTTCCGGATGAACGTAACGCTGAGCGATAGCAAAACTATCCAGCGAAAGATTGATGAGCTTAATACTATTACGAATGGCAACATCAACTTTCAGCTGCGGCCCAATGTAAGCTATGTGGTAAATCAAAAGCTGAATATCCAGTTATACTTCGAACGCACGGTTAATGAGCCGCTGGTTTCTAACTCGTACCGTAGGGCAACAACGCGTTTCGGAACGCAAATTCGATTCAGCCTCGCTCAGTAACCTCGTCTTTGCGGGTCTGAATGACTTAAAAAAGCTGGCATTTTTCCCTATTTTTACCCGCTTTAAATCCAATTGATACATGAATATTCCCGACAACCTGAAGTATACCAAGGACCACGAATGGGTGAAGATGGAGGGCACCACGGCCACCATCGGGATCACTGATTTTGCACAAAGCGAGCTGGGCGATATTGTTTACGTGGAAATTTCGACCGTTGGAAAGGACGTCGGTGAACATGAAATTTTTGGGACAGTTGAAGCTGTAAAAACCGTTTCGGATCTTTATATGCCCGTGGCCGGTAAAGTCCTTCAGGTAAACGGAATGCTGGACTCAAGTCCCGAAAAAGTCAATGAAGACCCTTACGGAGATGGCTGGATGATAAAGGTGGAATTAACGGGACCGACGGAGGGACTACTTACAGCCGTCCAATACAAAGAACTAATTGGCAAGTGAAAAACGTTTCGCATAATGACGCGCACTA
>JANNPM010000375.1:0-5223 GCA_031400145.1 Chryseolinea sp.
CCGCGACGGTCTTGGTCAGCGACGCGAGCACCCAGATCTGCCCGTCGGCGCGGGCCGCGACGGCAGACTGCCGCCTCGCCTGTACCAATGTACTATAAGAATGCTAAACTCAAAGGAAAGAATGACCTTGATCCCGCAACGCTTTCTCTTTTGTTCACAGGAAAATGGTTAAAGGATAAGCAAAATTTCGATGGCCTCAGCTTCGTTGATCTGCCGCTTGTGAAGATCGCTGCAGGAAAAAACCGCGATGGCGATGAGGCCGTTTTTGCATTTCAGGCTGGCAATGATATACTCATTGGACCCCGGGATATCGGTCCGTCTATCCGCAAGATTAAAAAGCTCGTCAAAGCAGAAGAGCAGTACGGGCAGCAGCTTGACCGTACCGTTAGAAAAATTCTGTCAGCTAAATACGATGCGGGACCTTCACGGCGCCAGGAAATAAATCTCGACAATCTTGCTGCGCGTCTTAATTCACCGCAGGGACTGGTTCTTCGACAGGAATTATACAAAAAATCCGTGACTGTCCTTCGCAATGATAGGAAAACCTTGCCCATCGTATCGCTCGAGGACAAGAACTTTGCATACATTACTAGCAATACATCTGAGCCCAATGGCGCATTTTACACCTGTCTGCGCAAATACGTTCCCGCGTCATACTTTACGCTTGATGAGAAGACTAATCTAGTTGCGCTGTCCGAAGCGGTTGCTGGTCACCAAATATTAATCATTGGGATTTTCCCTCAGACTCAACCAGCCGTACTAACCAGGCTCGAACGGATGTTGAGCATGTTGCAACCATCCATCCAGATCATTTACTGCGACTTCGGGAACGAATCATTTCTCCGGACTGCCGCAAAATTCCGTACTGTGGTCACGGCATACTGCAATGCCCCCGAAGCATTGAGCGCGGTCCCCGAAGTTATATTCGGGGCCATTGCGGCATCCGGAACACTGCCCTTCTCGCCTTCAAAGGCCATGCAGTCCGGAACCGGCATAACGACAAAAGTATTGGACAGGCTGGCTTATTCCGTACCGGAGGAGGCAAGAATGAGCAGCGGGACCTTGTCAAGAATAGACGCTATCGCCGCCGAAGCTATAGTGACCGGCGCAACTCCAGGTATGCAGATAATTGTCGCGCGACATGGCAAGGTTGTGTATCAGAAAAATTTCGGCACGCGAAATTACAATAAAAATAGTCCAGTGACTGATGAAACCATATATGATCTGGCTTCATTGACAAAAGTATCAGCAACCTTACAAGCAGCCATGTTTATGTACGAAAAGGGTCTGATCAATATCAACCGGAAAGTTTCTTACTATCTGCCGGAGCTTAAGGGTACGAACAAGAAGGACATTACGATCCTGGAAATCCTGACGCATCAGGCAGGACTTGCGCCATTTATTCCGATGTGGACAGAAACTGTAAAAGATACGGTGTTTCTGCCTCACTACTACAGCCATATACGCAATGATCGCTATCCGCTGCAAGTATCGCCCAACCTTTATGCCTCACCGGCCATCCGCGATTCGGTGTGGTCATGGGTAGTAAAGTCAAAGCTGATCGACAAGGCTATACGCACGCCTTTTGTCTACAGGTATAGTGATCTCGGTTTTCTGATTCTGCAGCGTCTGGCCGAAAAAATCCTGAATCAGCCTTTGGACGAATTTTTAAGCCAGAACTTGTATGAACCGCTTGGCGCCGTTACCACGGGCTTTCTTCCTTTGAACCGCTTTCCACCAGAACAGATCGCCCCAACAGAAGATGACAGAATTTTTCGTAGAACACTCGTTAACGGTACCGTTCATGACGAACGTGGCGCAATGATGGGCGGAGTGGCTGGTCATGCCGGCCTGTTCAGTAATGCGATTGATCTCGCCAAACTCGGCCAGATGCTTTTGAATGAAGGGTCGTATGGCGGATACATCTACTATAAACCAGAAACGGTGAGGATGTTCGCGCATAAGCAATTTGACAAAAGCCGGAGAGGATTAGGCTGGGATAAACCAATTCAAAGCGATTTGGGCAGCCCTACCTCATTGAAAGCATCACCGGAAACGTTCGGACATACCGGCTTTACCGGTACCTGCCTGTGGATAGACCCTGAATTTAATCTCGTGTTCGTATTTTTATCTAATCGTGTTTATCCTGACCGCAGCAATAAACTAAATAGTGCCAATATTCGTTCTCGCATACAAGACGTGATCTATGATGCAATCTTTGCTTATTGTGATGAATTTCCGGCGGAGCCGCGCAAAAACAACATTGTCAGCCGCCGTTAATTGCAACAAATTATCTGCTTTCTGCGTCTTGCGTTATACGGTTCATTTAACCTGAAACAGCACACCCGATCTGAATGAATACCATGAATATTGGAATTGTCTGCTACCCAACTTTCGGTGGAAGTGGTGTGGTGGCTACGGAACTCGGCAAAGGGCTCGCCCAGGAAGGCCATAAAGTACATTTTATCACCTATTCACAACCCCCTCGTTTAGATTTTTTGAACGAGAACCTGTTTTACCACGAGGTTGACTTTCACACCTATCCTTTGTTTGAATATCCTCCTTATGAGCTTGCACTCGCCAGTAAGATGGTCAGTGTAGTGAAGAATGAGAAACTCGATCTATTGCACGTGCATTATGCCATCCCGCATGCATCAGCCGCTTATATGGCCAAGCAGATCCTGAAAACACATGGCATCATTATTCCCGTAGTCACCACGTTACACGGAACGGATATCACACTGGTTGGCAAGGACGCTTCTTATGAGCCAGTAGTTACATTCAGCATTAATCAATCAGATGGTGTAACGGCGGTGTCGCATGATTTGAAGAAGGAAACCTTGCAATTCTTCAACATTACCAACGAAATAGCGGTCATTCCGAACTTCATTGACCTCGAGAAGTTCAAGAAGCAAAAGAAAGATCACTTTAAAAAAGCCATCTGTCCCAATGGTGAAATGCTGATCGTCCATACGTCAAATTTCAGGAAAGTAAAACGCGTAAACGACGTGATCCGGATCTTTGCAAACATTTTACGTGAGATACCTGCCAAGCTGCTGATGATCGGAGATGGACCAGAACGCACGAAAGCTGAAGCGCTTTCACGTGAGACCGGAATATTTAGTGATACGCGCTTCCTTGGAAAGCTCGAGGCTGTAGAGGAGGTATTATCTGTTGCCGACTTGTTCCTGATGCCTTCTGAAAAAGAAAGTTTCGGACTTGCAGCGCTGGAGGCGATGGCGTGCGAAGTTCCCGTGATATCTTCCGACACCGGTGGCCTGCCTGAGCTGAATATTCAGGGCGTAACCGGCTTTCTCAGCCCTGTCGGTGACGTGGAGGATATGACGCAGAAAGCTCTTCATGTTCTTGATAAAGACAACCTTCCGGTGTTCAAGGCAAACGCACTGAAGCGCGCCAAGGAGTTTGACATCTCGCGGATCCTGCCGGTGTATGAAGATTACTACCAGAAAATTATGGAGAAAACCGCATCCAGGGCCGTCATTTGACGCTAAGTTTTGATAATCACCCAAGCAGTTTTATTTTCGTGTTGAAATGTTGAAGGGGATGACGGCAGATATAAGACCAAAAAATCATGGCAGCAAAAAGCTTTTCAGCAACCCGTTACTGGAGAAGCTGACGCGTACACATATCGCTGTCCCACTTTGTATCTTCTTCCTGTTTTCGGTCGCCCTGCTTTACTGGAGTGTAACACATACTTCACTAACTGCCTTACAAACCACGGGCATGTTCTTTTTTGGCGTTATTATGTTTACCTGGGTAGAATATAACATTCACCGTTTCCTTTTTCATATGCCCACATATACCAAGGTTCGCGCAAACCTCCAATATGTAATGCACGGCGTTCATCATGAGTTTCCGAAAGACAAAGACAGGCTGGCGATGCCACCATTGGTAAGTGTTACCATTGCTACCGTGCTTTTGCTATTTTTCAGGCTATTGCTTGGAGATTTTGCGTTTTCGTTTTTACCGGGCTTCATTGTGGGATATGCAGGCTACCTTTCTATACACTACATGGTTCATGCCTACCAGCCGCCAAAGAATTTTTTCAAGCTGCTGTGGAAAAATCACGGAGTTCACCATTACAAAAATGGCGATGTTGCTTTCGGCGTTTCGTCACCGTTGTGGGACTATATTTACGGAACGTCTAAGGACAGGAAGAAGGCGATTTAATAAGCACCCCTTTGCTGCAGAACCACAGCAGCAAAAATCTAGATCCGGGCTTTTCTCAGATCTTTCTGCACTTCTTTCTTTGTATAAGTAGGACAGGTATAGCTTGAGCACGAATAAAGTAAAATGCTGGCCAGTATTAAAATAACCGTTGACTTTTTCATGCGGGAAAAAAGGGTTAATAGAACAAATGTAACGCAGGCCCGGCAGTCAATGTTATGGATTTGAACCAATATATTACATGCGCCCTTAAACTTTTGAGAAATTAAATTTTGCTGTAGAAACAGAATTGACAAATTAATGGTTTTATAGACTTAATCCTTCCATTATGCTGGGATACCGCTTTTCTAACTATAATCCTTCCCCTGGCAAAGCCAAAAGCGACTTCGATAAGCTGCTCAAGATCTTTATGCAATTGATTCTGATCACGGCGGGTAATGTTGCGGAGGCATTGCAGTGGCTTACGGAAGTCGATCGTCAATATGGTCTCACGAATGACAAATATGGCATGGGCGATTTTATAGAGGACCTTAAGAAGAAGGGATACATTACCGACGAAGGACCACGCGGCGAGATCAAACTTAAGGCAAAAAGCGAACAAAATCTCCGGCAATCTGCTCTCGAAGAGATATTTGGCAAGCTGAAGAAATCAAAATCAGGTGAGCACAATACGCAGCACAATGGCCGGGGCGATGAACAAACCACGGAAAGGCGGGATTACGAATTTGGAGATACCCTTGAGCAGATATCCATGACAGACTCGCTGCGCAATGCGCAGATCAATCATGGCCTCGAGAATTTTTTCATGACTGAAGGCGACCTTGAAGTTATGGAGAGCGAATTTAAGACACAGACGTCGACGGTGTTAATGATCGACATTTCGCATTCGATGATACTGTACGGTGAAGACCGGATAACACCTGCGAAAAAAGTTGCCATGGCGCTTGCAGAACTCATCACAAAAAAGTACCCGAAGGATACACTTGACATTCTTGTTTTTGGTGACGACGCGTGGCAAATTGAAATCAAAGACCT
>JANNPM010000391.1:0-4491 GCA_031400145.1 Chryseolinea sp.
GTTCAGAAAGCCGAGCCCACCGAGAAAGAAATTCAGGATCAGATAAAAGCTACACTTGCAAAGCTTAGCGGTGGCGGAAATAAAAAGGGGACAGGCGCGAAGTATAGAAGGGAAAAACGCCAGGCGAATTCCGATGCGCAAGAGCAACAGATGCTTCAGGATGAAGCAGCGTCAAAGACTTTGAAAGTAACCGAGTTCATCTCTGCCAATGACCTTGCTTCGATGATGAACGTTTCGGTGAACGAGGTAATATCTACTTGTCTCAGCCTGGGGATGTTTGTGTCCATCAATCAGCGTCTTGACGCGGAGGCGATCACGGTTATTGCCGATGAATTCGGTTATGCCATACAATTTACGTCAGCTGAGGAAGAGCTCGAAGTTGAAGAAGATATTGACAATGAGGATACGCTTCAACCCCGTGCTCCGATCGTTACCATCATGGGTCATGTTGACCACGGCAAAACCTCTTTGCTCGATTATATACGAAATACGAAAGTCACAGCATCAGAAGCCGGAGGCATAACCCAGCACGTTGGTGCGTATGACGTGATGACAAAGAGCGGTCATAAGATCGCGTTCCTAGATACACCGGGTCACGAGGCTTTTACGGCGATGCGTGCACGCGGAGCAAAGCTCACAGATATCGCGATCATAGTTGTCGCCGCCGATGATGATGTAATGCCACAAACCAAAGAAGCTATCAACCATGCACAGGTTGCCGGCGTACCCCTGGTTATTGCTATCAATAAAGTCGATAAGTCCTCGGCAAATCCAGAGAAAATCAGAGAGTCACTTTCGAAGATCAATATACTTGTGGAGGAATGGGGCGGAAAGTATCAAAGCCAGGAAATCTCGGCAAAGTCGGGTAAGGGCATTGAATCCCTCCTGGAAAAGGTATTGCTCGAAGCGGAGCTGCTGAACCTCAAGGCCAATCCCGACCGGAATGCTACCGGCTCTGTCATTGAAGCTTCCCTGGACAAGGGCCGCGGATATGTATCTACGATCATGGTACAGACCGGCACTTTGCATGTAGGCGATATATTGCTTGCAGGCGCAAATTACGGTCGCGTAAAAGCAATGTTTGATGACACCGGAAAGCGCGTTACCGAAGCTGGGCCGTCTACCCCGGTCGTTGTGCTGGGATTGGATGGAGCGCCGCAGGCGGGTGAAAAGGTCACTGTTTTGGAGACAGATCGCGAAGCGCGCGAGATTGCCACCAAACGCGGCCAGATCATGCGCGAGCAAAGTATACGCACGAAGAAGCACATCACCCTCGATGAAATCGGACGCAGGCTGGCTATTGGCAACTTCAAACAATTGAATGTCATCGTTAAAGGTGACGTGGATGGTTCAGTGGAAGCGTTGACGGATTCCTTGTTGAAATTGTCAACCGGCGAAATTCAGGTTGCTATAATTCACAAGGGTGTTGGTCAGATATCAGAATCGGATGTATTGCTCGCTTCGGCCTCAGACGCGATCATTCTTGGATTCCAGGTGCGTCCTTCAGCGGCAGCGAGAAGAGTAGCTGAAAACGAAGAGATTGAGATACGGTTGTATTCCATTATATACGATGCCATTAACGACGTAAGAGCGGCCATGGAAGGCATGCTTGCACCGGAGACAGAAGAGGTTATTGTCGGCAACGCGGAAGTGCGCGAGGTATTCAAGATCTCCAAGATCGGAACCATTGCGGGTTGCATGGTAACAGATGGTTCTATCAAACGGAGCAACCCCATGCGACTCATTCGCGACGGCATTGTAGTATACGCTGGTAAGCTTGGATCCCTGAAACGCCATAAAGACGATGCCAGTGAGGTAAAGAATGGTTTTGACTGCGGTATCGGCGTAGATGGATTTAATGATATGCAGGTGGGGGACGTGATAGAAAGTTATGAGCAGCGCGAAGTGAAACGCACGCTTTAACTTTTTCTCAAAGTAAGCCCGGCGTTTATTATGATTAGAATTGTACTTGTGGAGCGTTTTCGGAACCTTGAGCGGCCTCAAAGCCTTTGCGTACTGCGAAATCTTCACCGCCGCCAAACCAGCTTAATGCCATCTTTTTGAAAAATCCGCGGACAAAAGTATTGTAACTTCTTATTGAATCGTTGTAACGATCGCGCGCAACGTTAATCCTGTTCTCCGTACCCTCAAGCTGTGATTGAAGATCCTGGAAATTTTCCGTGGACCTTATCTGCGGATATGCCTCGAACGCGAGATTTATCGCGGTATTGATTTGTCGTCCGGCCAGTTCAAGATCTTCCGGGGTTTTCGCGTTAACAATTCCGGCACGGGCCTGCGTTACCTGAACAAGAATGGATTTCTCGTTTTCCGCTGCTCCTTTAACGGTCGCCACAAGATTTGGCACCAGGTCCGCACGTCGCTGATACGCGGCCTGAACGGCACCCCATTGGGCATTGACATCTTCCTGATACTTCACAGCGTTGTCGTAAACGCCACTCCCCCACGAAACAAAGATCAGGATAAATACTACAATGACCCCTGCTATTCCGAGACCTACGATAAGTCCTTTGCTCATACTTTTATTGTTAACCGGAGCGTAAATCTAGAAAAAAGGAATCATTCCTGGGAAAATAACTTATTGCGTCGCACTTTCCATCATTCTTTCTGCGCTGTCAGCCAGACGGAGCTGTTCAACAAAGTTATCCAGGTCGCCATTCATTACCGCCGGAAGGTTGTGTTGCGTAAAGCCGATGCGATGATCTGTGACACGGCTCTGCGGATAGTTATATGTCCTGATTTTTTCGGAACGATCGCCCGTTCTGACAATAGACTTACGGGTTGCGCCGATTTCAGATTGCTGTTTCTCAAGCTCCATTTCGTACAGCTTTGTCTTCAGCATTTGTAATGCCCGTTCACGATTTGCGTGCTGCGAGCGCTCTACCTGGCAAGTGATAACGATGCCGGATGGCTTGTGAGTAAGCTGAACCTTTGTCTCCACCTTATTGACGTTTTGTCCGCCGGCGCCACTTGATCGCGCCGTCTGATATTCAAGGTCGGCTGGATTAATTTCTATTGACACATCTTCTACTTCGGGCATCACGACGACGGAGGCTGCCGACGTATGGACCCGCCCCATTTGTTCGGTCGCGGGAACGCGCTGTACGCGGTGGACGCCAGATTCAAATTTCAGCAGTCCATAAACACCTTCGCCGCTAACGCTGCAGATAACTTCCTTATAGCCACCCGCTGTTCCTTCGGTTACATCGAGCACTACCATTTTGAGACCCCTTCTTTCACAAAACCGTTGATACATTCGCCAGAGGTCCCCCGCAAAGATGGCTGCCTCATCACCTCCGGTCCCTGCCCGTATCTCCAGCATTACATCTTTATCGTCGTTGGGATCCTTAGGGATCAATAACTCCTTGATCTCCAAATCCAGTTTCTCGATCTTTGGATGAAGGTCGTCAATTTCGAGCTTGGCCATTTCGCGCAGTTCTTCATCCTTCTCTTTCTGCAGCACTTCCTTCGCTTGCTGCAAATGGTCTTTGACATCAACAAGCTGGTTATACTTCAATACAATTTTCTCCAGATCACGGTATTCCTTGCTAAGCTGGGAAAACCGCTTCATATCCTTCATTGTCTCAGGCTGTGCCAACAACTGCCCGACTTCTTCAAATCGATGCTTTAATTCTTCAAGTTTTCCAAGCATAATGCTTAATTCAGCCCGCAAAGGTAATAAAAAGTCAGCCTTGGTGTCTGATGGGTTTCGGTTTCACTTATTCAACGGGAATGAAATTTTTTCTTTGGATTTGAGGTTGATCAGATCAATTTTGGGTATGCGTATCGCGATTATTCTGATTTTTATAATAACAGGTTGTGGAGGATCCCTTTCCGATGAGCAGCGGAAAAAGCTCCGCGAGGGAATGGAGGACCAAAAGATCCAGATCATACCTGATGCTGAAATTGTCACTGCCTCACTGGAAGAGGGTCGTTCTATTTTTGCGGCGCTTCAGAAAGTTGCTTTCGACTCGCTCAAATGTGATTCCATCGCCGGCCGGTCTAAAGTCCGCGTGCGCTGGATAAGGGCCGGCTCCTCCGGCGCGAAGGAAGTAGAGAATCAGCTGATACAGGCTTATGTGATTGGTGCAGAAACCGGTTCAACACAAGATAACATTCAAAAGGTGAGGAAGAGTGCGCAGGGCGAATTGTACGACACATTGTTGTACTCGCGGCCAGTCCTCACGCCATTACCTGACGGAGCGGTAAACGTCGAGGGAGTATGGAGTATCTACATGGCGAAGAAAAACATCGTCAAAGGTTTATGAAAGGATTTAGTGGGTTTATGTTATTTACCCTGGACTTCCTTATATCTAAAGCATGCTGTCAGGTGATCATTGACAAGACCACACGCCTGCATGTGTGCATAGATCACCGTACTGCCGGTAAACCTGAAGCCGCGCTTGATGAGGTCTTTGCTTAGCGCATCAGAATGCGGCGTGGTCGGTGCTATTTCGCCTAAGGTTTTCCACG
>JANNPM010000320.1:0-5272 GCA_031400145.1 Chryseolinea sp.
AGGGTATGATAAACCCCATTGTGCATGTATGGTGCCGTAAGTTCTGCGTTCCTTAACGTCGGAGTTTTAAACCTGCCCTTCTGAATTTCAGCATTGTACTTCCAATAGATTCCAAGATCATCATCCAGTGCTTTGTTCTCCGCCGTGGCAGGCACACCAATGACCTCCGTTTCCATTTCATTGAAGAAGGGCGGCACCGTACCATTCGTCAGCGGAATAAAATGACACGTCGCACAAAGCGCCTTTCCCATGAACAGGTTCATGCCCTGGATTTCTTGTGATGTGAAGGAATGCTCCTCACCCCTCATATTCCTGTCAAACTTTGAGTTAAAGGCCGTCAGCGTGGACACAAACGACGAAATGGCTTTGATCAAATCCAAATTGTTTCGTGGCGATTGTCCAAAGGCATCCGTCAGCAGCTGCTGATAAATGGTGTCTTGAAGTATTTCTGGGGACAATTCATGTGCGTTGGAAGCAAATTCCTTTCGATTGACAAATACTACCGATATCTGATCCAATAGATTGTCTGCCTTCCCGTCCCAAAAAAACTTTCGCTGAAAAGCTGCATTGATGATAGTGGGAGTATTTCGCTCCAGAGGATTGCCTTCGTTGTCTTTACTTTTTATCAATCCATCGGCATAGGCCTTGTCTGGAACATGACAGGAGGCGCAAGCTAATTTTCCGTTGTCAGAGAGCCTCTTATCGAAAAACAGCTTTTTGCCCAATGCGATTTGCGTCTCCGTAGGATTTTTATTCACGTTAGGTGTGAAGAAGGCCAGGTTGAAAGAGTTTCTCTCAAAGAAGGTTGGCGCGTCAAAGTTGAAAGGGAAATCACGGGATCCTGCCCATAGTCCGCTAGACTTACGGATGTCTACCCAGTTTTTGGTGATGGCGCTCATGTGGAAAGAAATGAACGTATAGCGGTCAAAGGCTTCAAAATTCCTGCTGGCTTCGATAAAGTCTACTGCCTTCTGTACATTATTTCTAAAAACCTCGTCCAGTGAATCGTTTTTTGATTGCATTAAATCCCGAATGGTAAGTTGGTAGACGTCAACCAGGCTTTTTAGGGAGGTGGCTGCCTCTTGTATACCGAGACCACTTACGGGGGTATCGAAACCCGAGATGCTGAGGCTGATGATTCGAAGTAACTGCTGATGCGTGGCAACAAAGAATCTTTCCGCAGTGAGTTCTCGGAAGACGATGCCTTTCTTCAAATTGTTCAGCAGCCCCGCTGTTATCTCTATTTCGTAGCGAAACCGTTCAGCGTCATATTCACTCTCATAGATACCTTCCTCAATTTTTTGCAATCCCACGGGAAACAGCACACGGAGATTATCCTCTTTGAAAATCGGCAGGGCGGGTCCATTGGCCATGTGACCTACTTCAGGATTCAGGTAGGAAGCGTAAGGTTCCGCTTTCTTAAATTCATTTCGGAGGCTTTTAAATACATTTCTTGAATCCGCGTGTTGTCCACCAATAGATTTCAATCGTTCAAGGTGCTCTAAGGCAAGGGTTATATGGTTTACGTAATAAGCTTGCCCGGCTTGCCAATTTGGCGATGCGGATCTTGGTTGAATGCACGTAACAAGTAGTGCCGCAATGATGATACTTAAAGCCAGTACGGAAAATCTCATTATGTAAATCTCATCAATGCATAAAACAAAAATGGACTCCTGACAAGTGAGCCCATTCTTATGCAGCTTGTGTATGAAGTTTATCTTGGCAGTCCCTTCAGAAGTACAATCTGCGAAGCTTGACTATCTTCACCGGCGGCAGGCCCACCCGTGTTGTCATGACCGTCCAACGCTTTAAAGGAGCTACTCGTCCAATAGTGTGGTTGAACGGCGAGCAAAAATGTATTGTCCACGCCGACCTTGTCAGAAATATCGATGAGTGAGCCAAACTCGCCGCTGAAACTTGTGCTATAATCTTCGTCCAAATCCTGCCTTACTACTAGCTCGAGTACTTGTTTAATATTATTCCCATCGAGGTCAGACTGGTAGATATAGGAAGCGTGATTTCTGGTGAAGCTGTTGGGGTCCTCCTGAATGTAAACGAAGTTTTCTGTTACGCACAGATTATCCGGGCTTTGAAGCAATGCGAGATTGCCGTCACTTTTGTTGGTGTCGGTATTGCCACTTACAATCTGCTTGAGTTTACCTGTCAGCGGAGATGCTGCATCAAGTACCAGTTTATAAACCGTTCCCCAGTCGTTATAGGTTCCATTACCCGGGCCCCTTCCTGTTACTGCGAAGTAGACCTCTCTTGCATTTTCATCAGATCCTTTCCGATAGTCTACATCCTCTACCCTCATAAATTGAGAAGCATTAATGGTAGTACAGGCGGTTTCCATTTCGGCTAACGTCATGGAAGCACCGTTAACAATTTCAACAAATTCTACATCGTATTCAACGCCGAAATCCAGACTGGCTTCGCTATACGTTGTGCCGGGTGTAACAGCCATCGCTCCACCCGCGCCATCGGAGATCTGTTTGAGTCTGAGCACATATATCTTTCCTCCTGTCAGATCTGCATTGCCAGCTTCGGAGTAATAGAGCGTTACCTGTCCCTGTGAACCACTGTCATCATCGTCACCGCCAACGATAACCGTTTTACCGGCATAAGTATCTTTCGGCAATGGTACTGCATTCTCCCAGGCAAACTCACCCAATGCATCTAAACCAAAATCAGCGGTGGGTGTTGGTGTCGCTACATGCGGATCGATTCCCTTAACGTCATAGGCGAATGATTCCGATGCGGACAGGAACAAGTCTGAACTTCCGCCATGAATGTCGGCTTCCAACATGGTTCCTGAACACTGCCGCGCGATGTCAGCCACGCCTGAGTTGAGCAGGTAATCTCCGGATACCGGATTCATATTCTGATCAAAATCGATTCGGGCCACAGCATAACTATCTTCACAATTTACCACATACCTGTAACCATCGCCGACTTTCAGAAATCCCGCGCCATCGGCCGACCCGGCAAGCTGAAAACCGTCAATCACATCGGTTGTAGAAACAAGGGAATAGGCCTTTACGAAGTTAAACTGTGATGACAACGCTACTAAGGGTTCAACGTCAGATTTGTTTTCAAAAATCGTGGGACTTTCGGTCAAATCTTCCCCGTCTTGTCCGTCCTGACCATCGGCCCCTGCGGGACCAGCAGGACCGACATCACCTTCCGGTCCTTCACAGTTCATGAACAGCGAGCTTACCAACAAAAGGCAGGTCAAAAAAAACGTTACTCGTTTGAAAAGTTTCATCGATCTTCGATTTAGGGTGGTCTGTATAATTGGCTGCGCTAATTAAGGAATTGAAATAATGAATAAGATTAAATGTAAGAGATCAATTATTTAAGAAATTGCATTGCCTTCAATGATAACTTAACCATTCGTTAATTTGGAAACTGAATAAAAGCAAAATCATCTCGACAAGTCGCAATCTATAGCTCAGTTGTCATCCCGCTTTCACGCCGAAATCTTTCGGGTGGCAGTGAAACATATCGTTAAAAGACTTATAGAAATAGGACCGGCTGTTAAAGCCTGTTTCATAGATCACTTCCGAGACGCTCATTTTGGTGGTTCTTAACAAGTCGGCTGCTTTTCTCAAGCGATATTGCTTGATGAGACCATGTGGTGTCAGGCTGGTAAGTGCTTTTACTTTTTTGTAAAGTGAAGCTTTACTCATCCCCACTTCATCAGCAATAACATCTGCAGTAAACTCTGGCTCAGCAAGATGTTTTTCAATGCATTTTGTTATCCTGATGAAGAACTGATCGTCTTTCTCTCCCATACCGGTGGAGATCTCTTCAAGCGGAACAGTTGCAAGGTTCGAAAATTTCTTTCGTTCGTGCTCACGGCTCTTGATCAGCTTTTCTACTCGCGTGAACAAATGTTCGGGATGAAAAGGTTTAGGAATGAAGCTGTCCGCACCTGTCTGCAAGCCCTCAATGCGATCTTCAATCTCTGCTTTTGCGGTAAGAAGGATCACAGGAATGTGACTGGTCTGAATATTTTCTTTAATACTTCTGCACAGTGTAAGGCCGTCCATGTCGGGCATAAGCACGTCGCTGATAACGAGATCGATCTTTTCATCTTCCAGAATAGCCAGGGCATTCTTTCCATTGGTGGCCGCATAAATATGATATTTATCAGCGAGCATGTTCTTCAGCAAAATCAGGATTTGATCATTGTCATCCACGATGAGGACGGAGTTCGTGATCGTTACGACCTGATCGGAGCGAAACGGAACTATACCTGCTGCGTTAAAGCTCTTGCTGAATTCCTGCGACACCTTTTCTTCCAGGTTGGACGGCGTGAACATCACCAGGTTGTCTTCGGTTGCCGAGGTCTCATAGGCTGTGTGCTGAATGGGTATTTCTATAGTGAACGACGTTCCTTTGTCCGGCACACTTTCCACCGAGATCTTTCCGTGATGGATTTGAACGAGGCTTCTCGTCAGCGATAGGCCAATGCCGGTGCTGTTGCCATTGCTGCGTTCCTGCTCAGGGTTGTTGTAGAATACGTCAAAGATTTTGTTCTGCAATTCAGGTTTGATTCCTGTGCCTGTATCCTTAACGGTGAAATAAACATTTCCCAATTCATACAGCAGCACATCGACCGTTCCGCCTTTCACATTGTATTTAATGGCATTCGAGATCAGGTTGATCAGCGCTTTCTCTATTTTTCGTTTATCGATCCACCCCTTGATACTTTCTGACTGCGGAATAAACTCGAGATGAACATCGTGATCGAGAGCATGTTGTGCAAATGAATCGACAATTTCCTGAGTGAACGAAACAATCTCTGTTTCTGAAACTTTTAAGCTGTCTTTTCCGCTTTCAATTTTTCTGAACTGTAATAATTCATCAATAAGTTTCTGCATCCTTATCGAATTGCTGTAAACAGTTTTAAGCTGGCTCTTTTCCCAGAATGATGACGTTCGTTTGATCAACGTGAGCACCGGTCCCATGATCAACGTTAAGGGCGTCCTGAATTCGTGGGCGATGTTGGTAAAGAACTCAAGTTTGTAGTCGTTCATCTCCTTCATCTGCTGAATCTTGAATTTATCCATCACCGCGGCCCGTTTTGCTCTCGCTCGTTCCCGAATATAAAGTACGATCGCGGTCTGCAGTCCGATGATAACCACACCATAAAAGGCGTAGGCCCATCCTGTTTTCCAGAACGGAGGTCTGACGGTGATCATGATCTCCTTTGGGTTTGGGTTCCACGCGCCATTTTTCTTATAGTTGATGAGCAGCTTGTAATCTC
>JANNPM010000427.1:0-3621 GCA_031400145.1 Chryseolinea sp.
ATTGAACCCGTTAAGTGTAAACCTGGACAGCGCGTCGGTGCCGCCGGCGATCACGACATCCATAATGTTGCTTCGGATAAGCCGTGCGCCAAAAGCTATAGCGTTGACGGAGGAGGAGCAGGCGGTGCTGATAGTAGAGATAAAATCCCGGACGCCGAGATCATCAGCGATAATTTCCGTGGTGCTCCCGCATTCGTGGTTGCTGACTCCTCGAAGATGCCCGGAAGAGTTATCTTTTAAAAAATCAATAAAAAATGATTCTGTTTTATCCATCCCCCCCACCGTTGATGCAGATATCAGACCTGTGCGCCAGCGCTGCAGGTCTATACCCGCACTTTCTACCGCTTGCCGGGCTGCATAAATACCAAGCAGCGCAGTGCGTGTGAACGTATCATTCGCTGAAAGGGAGGCTGCCAATTTTTCGTTGGAAAGCTTTACCTCTCCTACAGGAAGACTTTCGCGGTACACGGAATCAAATAATGACAATTTCCCGATCCCGGAATTTGAATTCTGAAAGGACATCATCGTATCTTCCATCGTAGCGCCAATGGGAGAGATGACACCTAATCCCGCAACATGGACATCTGCCTTCAAGACCTCAAGCGGTTTGATGTAGTTTGATATAGTGCGCGATTGATTTCACGGACTTAAAAATCTGCGGGCCATCCTTTGGATTTACAAGCTTAACATTATAGTGCTGTTGTAGCAATACGATCAATTCCAAGGCATCTATGGAATCAAGGCCCAGTCCCTCAACAAATAATGGCTGATCGTCACCGATATCTTCAGGTGTCAGGTGTTTTAGATTCAATGCCTCGATGATCTGCTTTTTAAGATCGGCCATCAACTGTTCCATATTCCGCGCGATAAAGTTTTTCAAGGTGCTCAGGTGTATGTGCGAGAGCGGCCGGATCATTTGTTTGTTTCTCCGCCAAATATAAGAAAACATCATGGTGCTCACCCATCACATCGACCCAACCTGCGATGCAGGCGCTCGTTTTCCCCTGCCCCAATACTGCTTCCACATAACCCGCTATCATGCGCGGGTCAAAGCGGGGCATTACAAAAAAAGCGTTCTCACCTTTTATTCCATATTTGATGCAGATCTCACCCGTTACAATGTTTGGCAAGGTATAAACAAACAGCGCGGGACTCGCGATTGTTTTCGTCGTTTCAAAATAACGCCGGTCAGTGTCAAGACTGGCATATGCGTTGGATAATACGAGCGCAACACCTTCCGCGCCGTAGCGGCCGACAATATCCAGGCCCGTTAACAGTATTTCCGTGCCCAGAACGCCCAATTTGGACAGGTAATCCATCTTATAAAATTTCGGATATGAAATTGACAGCACTTTCATGGCGGCATTCAGAAATCCTTCAAGGTCAGTGGGAAGGTTGCCGGATATGGTCGTTCCCTGCCCGCTGAGAGTGTATTGCTGAATACGGCAATAGCTGGTGATAACTGCCATATCAGCGTTGTGGCGTACGCTCTTGAATATCGATGAGCTTCAGTAGTCCTCTCAAAGCTTTCACATGTGAACGAACGAACGGATTCTTCTTGTCCCACACATAACCAGCAAGGACCGAACATATTTGCCGCTTGATCACGGGGTCAGGGTTCTTTGAGAAAAATATTTTCTCCAGCGTACCATCATACCATGCCATAACAAATGTCCTGAACGTATCGACACCCTGCCGTATAAAATGAGTATAGGTCTTGTCCCAGTCTACCTCTATCCCCTTTAGCTTTTCAACGACGAGTTTGCTGGCAAGATGACTGGAGACAGTGGCAAACATGACACCTGACGAGAAGATCGGATCAAGAAATTCGGTCACATTTCCGGTAAGCACGAATCCTTTGCCGTAGAATTTATCAGTCGTTGCTGACCACGCTTCGAGTTTACGCGGTTCAAAGATCCAACTCACGTCACCAAATCTTTTTCTCAGGTACTCGTTGCCGTTGATACATGCCCTGAACTTGCACGCCTGATCTCCTTCCAGCGCATCGAAAAACTCGAAGCTGCCCACAAAGCCTACTGAGGTAACGCCGCTTGAGAAAGGAATGATCCAGGTCCAGACACCGGGTGCATACATCACTGCAATAATGCGGTTGGGTTCATCATGCTCATTCCGGTGTACGTCATTAACGTGGGCAAATAGCGCTTTGCGCGGGTCAAGGTTAGAAGGCTTTTCTAGATTGAACAATCTTGGTATGACACGACCATATCCACTTGCGTCTATAATAAAGCGTGCGCCGATTTTTTCTTGCGTACCGTCCTTTCGCTGCACAGTTGTAACGGAGCTTTCATCTTCAAAGAATTCAATCGCTGTAACAGTTGTTTCGAAGTCAACCCGAACACCTCTGCTTTGAACCTCATTAATCAGGGTGAGGTCAAAGTCTGCGCGTTGAACCTGCCAAGTCCATGTCCAGCCTTCAGAAAACTGATCCGAAAAATTGAAGTCAGAAACTTTTTCCTCTTTTATGAATTTCGCACCGAACTTTTCCTGAAAATTCCTGGCTTTAACCGCCTCTAGCAGCCCGGTGTCTTTAAGCACCTCCATGCACCTGGGCAATAGGCTTTCACCTATCACAAATCTTGGAAATTTTTCACGCTCGACCACCCGGACGGAACGCCCGTGCTTGTGGATGATCGCTGCGGCGATGGATCCCGCCGGACCGCCACCGATAACCAATACGTCTGTATTATTCATTTTCTTCTTCAAAATTCTTTGCCAAATATCAAAATCAGACGGGCTTACATGTCAGCAGTGTGTGACTTACACCGACATAATCCTTTTCCTCAACAACCTGTAAGCCTGCCTGCTCAACACATCGCAGAAAGATCTTTGAATCATACATCTGACTGTTGCCGTTTGCCATAGCAGTAAAGTAAAGGGATGTTTGCTGCAGAGAAAAAGCCGAGGCTTCAAATCGCTGACGATCCCAGAATGTTTCAAGGATAAAGATGTTGCCGTTTGGTGCCAGGGCTTTCCTACATCTGCGGAGGATGGATACAATTTCCGCTTCAGAAAAGCAGTCAAGGAACTGACTCATCCAAATTGCATCAAAGCCGTTCGGAAATTCTTGCGTTCCATCAAGAATGTTTCCTGGAAAGAATGCGATGCGGTCTCCAAATCCTTCCTGCACAATGCGTTCCTTTGCGGAGTCAACATAACCAGGCAGGTCCATAATCGTGATCTTCACATCCTGATCATGTGCGAAGCTTTGCAATGACCATTTGCCTGTATTGCCTCCAATATCAAGTAATGTCTTTGGCTTATGCTTATATATCAGCGGGAGCACCTCGGGGAAGGCATAGTCAGAATAATAATGGTCAAATGAAAACCAGCTTTCCTTCACTTTATCCGGTAAGCTCGTGGACAAAGCCTCATAAATCGTGTTCCAGTTGCCGAACACCTTTAATCCTTCGGGCTTTCCTTTCATGATGCTTTCCTCCAGGAAATACATTCCCTGATAGCAGACGTCATGCGTAAAATCCATATTAACGCGCGTCAGCTCATCATGGAGAATGAAGTACGCAGTCTTGGTGATCTTGTATTTACCTTCAGTAAATATCATCAGTCCGATTCCCAACGCAGCCTCGACCAAAACCCTCTCTC
>JANNPM010000332.1:0-2967 GCA_031400145.1 Chryseolinea sp.
CCCTCAGGCCAAACTGCGCTGATACGCTCGGAAATTCTCTTCAGTTCACGCATCGTTGTTTGCACCTGAGCGCGCCGAGCCCGGGCGCCGCCGGCGACGCGGTTGGATTGGGAGACTCTCAAACAGGCATATTGAGTACGCCATTCATGCTAAAGGTTGATGCAAGGGGCAGTGTTTTGTGGCAACGGGAGTTGGGGCAGGAGGATGAATCCGCCGTGGATGTGGAATTGGACAGGCAGGGTAATCTGATAGTGGTTTCAAATATCGGAACCGGCGAAGCATCAAGAATCAGAGTTTTTCGCATAAGTCAACAAGGAAAAGGAATTGACAGTATTCAAATAGCAAGCGCCGTATGGCACGTAGCAGAATCGGTAACTCAGGTTGTCGATGGTAGTTTCATGATTTCCGGCTATGCAGGCCCTGAATTTGCTCCGGATCTGAACCTTGCCCCACCTGCTGATCAAAATGACGTAGTGATTTACCAACTTGATGAGCAATTTGCGCAGCAACCAGAACCTTTGGTTGAGCAAGGCGGAGAACATGTCGGCAAGATCGTGAAGGTATTTCAATCAAAGCAGCCTGGGCTGCAGTATCTTACCTTCGGCGATTCCGACAGTCCGTTAAAGGAAGAGGATGACGCGTACAGGCAGTCATTCGATGCCAACGTAAGAGATGAATTTGGTAATGTATCTAGTCCCGGGCCGAGCACTGGAAATAAAACCCAAATTCAAATCGCGGCCTGTGCCATCGAAACCCAGCGCCTTCAGCAGGACGCGTACTTGCTTGTGGGGTCGACGGTATTCAATGGGACTAACAGCAACATCTTCTTTGCGCAATATGTAAATGAGAACAATGAACTAAAAGTTCGTGTCAGCAAGACCGTCCCGTTCGATAAAAAGGTGGAAGGCGTTTCAGCCGCCGTAGGCCCCGACGACAATTTTTTTATACTGGCAAATGAATTTCAGGACAACAACAACCGCGACATGTTCCTGGTAAAACTAGGGGGCGACGGAAACTTCATCGGCGGAGCTCGATTTGGATCGTTGGAGGGCGATGATTCGGCAGGAGCCGTCAGGGTATTGGGCGATGGCCGTATAGCGGTACTGGGAACAATACAGTTGGAAACACAAAAGAAAATGGTTTTGATCGTGCTAAGTCCGGAGGGAAATTTTACGAATGAATGAGAAACAATACTTGTGCGGTTACTTTTAGCCACAACTAACAAATTAATCTTTATTGCTGGTCGCAAATATCTTTTGTATTGAATGCTAAAATTTTACAAGATCACTTGGGTCGTTTTCTTGCCGTCAGTCATCCTGGCAGCCGCGCCTCAATGGTCGTTGGCACAGTGCAGCATTTCCAACCTTAATAGCGAATATTGCATTGATGATGGCGCAGTCGTTCTCACAGGCGGCACGAGCTACTATGGTCCGGGCGTTACAGGGACGACGTTTACACCCGCCACTGCAGGGGTTGGCACGCATACGGTGTATAGCTCAAACGGGAGTGCATCATCTTATTCCGTCTCCACTGCAGGATCATATAATCCTATAGCCGGAACAGGATCTTCCATTACATTTCCTAGCCTCCCGACAAATGAAAACAGCGCTGCTTTAGCCCTTGGTTTTACATTCAATTTTTTTGGTACCAATTACACTAACCTCACAATTAATGCCAATGGATATGTCTCCTTTGGCGGTGCAATCAGTTCAAGCACAAGCCAGCTATTACCTAACGCATCGAACCCTAACAACCTCATCGCCGGCGGATGGGACGACCTTGACATTTCATCAGGTGGCAGTGTGAGGACATTAGTGAGCGGCAGCACACCATTAAGGCGGTTCGTTATCAATTTTATTGATGTTCGTTATGCTGGAGACACCGAAAAGGTGACCTTCCAGATACAGTTGCATGAAACTACCAACATCATAGAAATCCATGCGCTGAATATAGAAGATAACGGCGGCGTAAACCTTACGCAGGGGATTGAAAATTCCACCGGTTCCGCTGGCTATACCTTGCCAGGCAGAAACCGAAGCGATTGGACGGCAGCCAATGACTTTGTCTCCTTCATTCCCACTTGTGTGGACGTCAGGAGTGTTACCGTTACTCCGCAGCCATCCAATAGCCTCACCGTTACGGCCCCGGCAACAGTTTGTCCGGGCTCTGGTGCGCCGGTAACCATAGCTTCATCGGAGGCCGGTGTTCTTTATCAGCTGCAAAGGGTTTCCGATAACGCTGTGCTTAGTGCGTTCGCTGCAGGCACGGGAAGTAACCTTTCCATTGTAAGCGATGCGCTGGCGGCCTCGACCAATATTAAAGTATACGCCAGGAATTCAACAACAGGATGCGACGTCTACCTGACTAATACCGTCACTGTTGCCCCCACACTAACCGCGCCGACAATCACAACGCATCCAACTAACAGCGTAGTATGTCTGGGGTCGAGCCCAGGGTGCGACCGATGAGGTCGGACGCGCCGCCCGGACCTGTGGCCACGATGTAGCGTAGCGGCTTATTCGGATATTCCGGTGGTGTCGCGGCCGGCGCACTGCCAACCGAGCCCGCCAGCGACGTCAACACAGCAACAAAGCGGATGCCCCACATGGCCGGTCCTCCTGTGAACGATCATGAGAGTTGCGACTGCACAGGTCCACATTGTGCGCGCCATCGAACCTTTAGGCTATCAATGGGACAATCACGCAACTTCGACTCGAGGAGAGACAGCCCATGACCGAACCCGGCATGCACCAAGGCGATGAGTTCGCCGGCAAAGTAGCGCTCGTGACCGGCGCCGCTCGCAATATAGGACGCGCGATCGCGCTAAGTCTTGCCTCGGGGGGCGCCAAGGTGGCGGTGAACACACGCTCGAATATCGGTGAGGCGCACGGCGTCGTCAATGAAGTCAAGGCGTTGGGTACAGATGGCGAGGCCTACGCCGCCGATATCGCTGACCCCGCCCAGGTG
>JANNPM010000467.1:0-3139 GCA_031400145.1 Chryseolinea sp.
CCGGGGTACAACGTATGAATGCTACAAATGAGAACCCTGATCTGCGTGCCTGGGCAAATCAAGCGCGCCCTGGCGACAAAGTCGTTATCGATATCAAGGATGTAATCCGTAGAACGTATCAGGATCAGGAAGAAAAGGTAACGGTAACAGGTTCTACCGGTATCATTAGTATTCCAATTAACTAATCATGAAAGGGCCATGGACCTCATTCACCCAAAGGGATGATGATTTCGTCTGGCCATTCCATGTGACAACTAAAAACAATTATTAACACATGAAAAAGGTACTTTTCATTGTATTCTTCTCCTTCACCCTTTGCGGAGCAATGGCTCAGGAGGTCCAGGATCTGGAAGTTCAGTATAATCCGAACTCCCTCAATCCGATTCCTGTCTATGAGCAGCATTATAAGGTTAGGGTTTGGAGAAACATTGACCTCCGCGAAAAAATGAACAAAGGCTTCTTCGCGAAGAACGGAGAGATCAGCAAGCTGATCGTGGACGCAGTACGTTCAGGTGAGGTGACAGACATTTACAGAGATGATTCACTGTCAGCAAAGATCTCCAAAGAAGAGTTTCTGGGCCGTCTGATCCAGGAGCAGGCTCAGACATTTGATACTTGGGATCCTGCCAAGGATTACTACACTGATGATATAGTGGCATATAATGGAAGGAATTACCGCGCAATTGCGGATGGCCGGGGGGTTACACCAAGCGATGACGCTGTGGATAACTGGTCTGTCACGTCGCAGGGAAGCGGGCTTCCATATGCGGTGAGCGATATGAGCACGTTGCATATGATGGAAGACGTTATCTTTGACAAAAGAAGATCAAGACTTTACTATGACATTCAGGCGGTGGAGATCATCATACCTGGTGCAAAGACTACCACGAACATTGACTTGTCACTCGGATGGTTCAAGTATAAGGATCTGGAAAAGCTGTTCAGGAACAACATCCCCAAAGCGATCTGGTTTAACCGCCAGAATACGGCACAGAATAAGAACTTTGCAGATGCTATCCTGCTTCGCTTGTTCCAGGGATCGATTTACAAGATCCAGAACCCTGACGACGAAACACTGGATGATACATACCGTGGCAATGGCAGGCCTTATTACGAAGGCGTATGGGCTCGCGAGTGGACTGAAATGATGCTCATGGAGAAAGAGCACAACCTGTGGGAGTTTTAGTAAAGCTACAAGCGGTGTCTGCGTTCCGTCGTTTTACACCTATTAGATTAATATTGGATACTTTCCAGGTTTGCACACACAGGCCTGTAGCTTATAGCTTGAAGTTTCTCTCATCCCTTAATAATGACTGCCTTCGCCTTTCCTACCAGTGCCTCGATCTCCTCAAAGCTTGCCTCGCGGATTTTCCTTACAGATTTAAAGTGATTTAGTAGTTTAACAGCGGTCTTTTCGCCGATGCCCTCCAATCCCTGTATCTCCGTCTTCAGCTGACCGTTGCTCCGTTTAAGACGGTGGAAGTTAATGGCAAAACGATGGGCCTCGTCTCGGATCTGTTGGATGAGCATCAGCCCCGGCGACTTCTTGTTGATGTGCAGGGGCAAGGAGTCTTCCGGGTAATAGATCTCCTCCAGCTTTTTTGCGATCCCTATTATCGGAACCTGTCCATAGATATTCAACTCCTTAAGCGCCTCACACGCGCTGCTGAGCTGACCTTTGCCGCCGTCGACAACAATCAGGTCGGGCATCTTTTCGCCTTCTTCAATAACGCGCTTATATCGGCGTCCCACAATTTCCTTCATTGACGCAAAATCATTTGCCCCCTCAACGGTCTTGATATTAAAATGACGGTATCCCTTTTTGTCGGGCTTTCCGTCGACAAATCTCACGAGGGACGCAACTGGCGTAGTGCCCATGATATTGGAGTTGTCGAAACATTCAATGACCTCAGGAATATGCTGCAGCTGCAGATCCTTCTGCAGTATCTGCAGCACTTCTCGTTGCTTGGATTTCTTGCCTTCCCGGAAAATCTCACGCTCCCGTTTCAATTCAAGAGCATTCCTGATCGAAAGGTTTAGCAGTTTTTTCTTATCGCCAATAAGCGGAACTACGTTCTCGACATGTTCTTCCAGCACCGTTATCGGAATGTTGCTGATGATAAGCTGATTTGTGCTGCGCGTCTGCTCACGCAACTCCACCGCAGAAATGCTGAGGAGCTCGTCGTCAGGTTCATCCAGCATCTTCTTCACTTCCAGTGTCTTTGAATATACGATCGCGCCTTCCTTGATCTGCATGTGGTTCACGTAGGCATATGATTCCATGCTGGTGATGGTGAACACATCAATGTCAGTGAGGTCACGGTTTACGACGAGTGATTTTGACTGGAATCGCTCAAGCGTATCCAGCTTTTCCTTGAACCGCTGCGCACGTTCGAACTCCATGTTGCCTGCAGCGGTCTTCATCTGCGTATTGAAGTACTGATAAACCACACTGAGACTGCCTTTCAAAATATTGCGTGCCTGCTCAATTTCTTCCACGTACAATGCTTCTTCCTGTAGACCTTCACATGGACCCTTGCAGTTTCCCAAATGATACTCGAGGCAGACTTTAAACTTTTTTTGCGCAATATTTTGCGGACTGAGCAGCAGGTTGCAGGTGCGGATGGAGTATAACTTGCGGGCAAGTTCCAGAACGTTCTTCATCGCCACGACGCTGGAGTACGGACCAAAATACTCTCCCTGCGATGGTTCATACTTCCGCGTGTAGATGATGCGTGGAAAGCTTTCTTTCAGAATAACGAGGTATGGAAACGTCTTATCATCCTTCAGCAGGATATTGTACTTCGGCTGGTTCTGCTTGATGAAATTGTTCTCCAGGAGTAACGCATCAAACTCTGTATTGGATACGGTGAAGTCAATCGATGCAATCTCTGATGCCAGTTTTAATGTCTTGCGGTTAACGCCAGTGCTTTTGGTAAAATAGCTCGTTACCCGCTTCTTGATACTCTTGGCTTTCCCGACGTAGATGAGGACCTGTTCATCGTTGAAGAATTTATAGACGCCCGGAGAATCAGGCAATCGCTGAACGACCGCTCGCAGCAGGTCATAACTCGTTTCCATTATCAGTTATTTGGCACCCAGCTGTCATCAGGTGTAGCCGAGGCATCGTCGGGCAGGT
>JANNPM010000486.1:0-5904 GCA_031400145.1 Chryseolinea sp.
CATTTAATCACGCCATCATGATCAGAACGTTTTTGAGCACAGATAATGAGCTCGTGTATCAGGCGGGAGCAGGCGTTGTCTCAAAATCGGATGCACATAGCGAATTACAGGAAGTTAACAACAAGCTTACGGCACTGCGCAAGGCCGTTTTAATGGCGGAATCTATTTAAGTTATTATCCGGACATGGAACAAAATACTATCAAAATACTGGTAATCGACAACTATGATTCGTTTACGTACAACCTTGTGCACATTATTCGTGCGCTGGGTCACGCTGTGGATATTTACCGTAATGACAAGATTACGCTGGAGGCCGTAAAACAATACGACAAAATACTGCTTTCGCCGGGTCCGGGGATACCGGACGAAGCGGGTATTATGAAGCAGATCATTGCCGAATATGGACCAACTAAAAGTATTCTGGGTATTTGCCTTGGTCACCAGGGTATTGGCGAGGTGTATGGCGCAAAGCTTTTCAATATTCCGAAGGTTCTGCACGGCGTAACATCAACGGGAGTGGTGAAGGATGAAAATGAGCCTTTATTCAAAAATGTTTCATCATCATTTCAAGCTACACACTACCATTCGTGGGCCGTGTTGCCGGAAAGTATCCCTGCCGAGCTTACTGTGACTGCGATCAATACTGAAGGATTGATTATGGGCCTCAGCCACAAAAAATATGACGTCAAAGGACTGCAATTTCATCCCGAATCGATAATGACGCCCGAGGGGCCGAAAATGATTGAGAACTGGTTGAAGAATTGAAAGCGTCACAAAAGTATATCAAAGAAACCATGAAATGGCCATGCACCCCGTTCACCCAAAGGGATGATAATTTGGTCTGGCCATTCCATGTGACAACTAAAAACAATTATTAACACAGGAAATCGTCATGCACTGCGTTCACCCAAAAGGATGTTAATTAACCATGCGATTCCATGTGACTACGAAAAAATCCTTATTAACACATGAAAGAGATTTTTAATGACTTGATCGATCACCGTTCCCTGACAAAAGAATCAGCGCGTAACGTTCTGGTTGAGCTAACCTCTGGAAAATATAATTCAAGCCAGATGGCTGCCTTCATGACGGTATACATGATGCGTAGTATTACCGTTGATGAGCTGCAGGGGTTCCGTGATGCAATGCTCGAGCTGTGCGTCCCTGCTCGCTTCGACATGCCGGTAATGGATGTTTGTGGTACCGGCGGCGACGGAAAAAACACCTTTAATATGTCGACGCTTTCATCCTTTGTGGTGGCGGCGGCGGGTCAGCCAGTCGCTAAGCATGGTAATTATGGCGTGTCTTCGGCGTGTGGCTCGTCGAATCTGCTTGAGTTTTTCGGCTATAAATTCACCAACGATATGGATGTTCTGAAAAGGACCCTCGATCATGCAAACATCTGTTTTTTGCATGCGCCGCTTTTTCATCCGGCAATGAAGAATATGGCGCCGATCCGAAAAGAGTTGGGCGTAAAGACCTTCTTTAATATGCTGGGACCAATGGTCAATCCGTCCTTCCCCACACTTCAGATGGTGGGTGTTTTCAACCTTGAGCTTGCACGCCAATACGGTTATTTATATCAGAATACCGATAAACGGTTTCTCATTCTTCATTCTCTTGACGGCTATGATGAAGTTTCCCTCACAGGACCGTTCAAGTATTTTTCCAACCAGGGAGAAAAGGTAATTGAGCCGGCAGACCTGGGCCTCCCGAACCTTAAATATGATGACATCCGCGGTGGCTCAACTGTGGCAGAGTCCGCGAAGATATTTATGGATGTTTTGGAAGGTAAAGGAACACCAGCACAGCAGTTAGCTGTTGTGGCAAATGCCGGGATGGCCTTATACACGGCATCGCAGTCCGATGGAATATTGAATGCAGTGTCCCGGGCAAAGGAAGCATTGGTATCTGGTAAAGCGCTAAAGGCATTTAAACAATTGATGGAAGTCAATTAGCATTCATGAATATACTGGACGAGATCATTGCTTTCAAGGCGAAGGAGGTTGCTGCCAGGAAAGAACTGCATACGGTAAGGTTGCTGGAGAAAAGTGCATTTTTTGAACGGCAAGTCGTTTCTCTATGCGAATTTATTCTGAGGCCGGATAAGTCGGGAATCATCGCCGAGATTAAACGTAAGTCACCTTCGAAAGGCGTGATTAATGCGGATGTATCGGTCGAACGAACGTCGGTTGGTTATGTGGAAGCAGGTGCATCAGCGCTTTCTGTTCTTACTGACTCAAATTTTTTCGGAGGGTCGAATGAAGATCTGATGGTCGCGAGAAAGTTCAATTCTTGCCCTATTCTCAGAAAGGATTTTACGATTGATGAATACCAGATTGTTGAGGCGAAGTCTGTTGGTGCAGATGCAATCTTGCTGATCGCGGCAGCCTTATCACCAAAAGTGCTCCGGTCGCTTGCTTCCTTTGCACATTCGTTGGGACTTCAGGTTCTTCTCGAGGTTCACAATGAAAAAGAACTTCACGAAAATCTTAGTTCCGGTGCAGACCTGATGGGCGTTAATAACAGAAACCTGAAGACCTTTGAGCTCAATGTTGAAATATCAAAAAAGCTTGCTTCGTTTATTCCCGAAAGCATGATCAGGGTTTCAGAGAGCGGCATAGAATCCGTCGAAACTATTATGGATCTAAGGCAATACGGTTATAAAGGGTTTTTAATGGGCCAGAATTTTATGCAACATGACATGCCTGAGGTGGCTTGCAAGGAATTCATTGAGGACTTAGCCTTGGAAATAGTGAAAAGTGAAAAGTGAAGTGAGTGAACGATTAAAGATAAAAGTTTGCGGAATGAGAGATCATGACAACATTCGTGCTGTTGCGGCCCTCGAACCTGGCTATATGGGTTTCATAGAGTATAAACTATCTCCGCGGTATGTAGGCGATAACTTTATCATGGCCCCGGATATAAGTGCGTCGATCACAAGGGTTGGAGTATTTGTCAATGAATCGTCGGAGATTATTGTGAGAAAGGCGGCATCACAAAGTTATAAATATGTACAGTTGCATGGCAATGAGGTGGTGACACAATGCAGGGAGCTAAAAGCTTTTGGATTAAAGGTAATTAAGGTTTTTTCAATTGGTGATAACTTTGACTTTACCGTTACCAGGCCCTTCGTTGGCGTAGCAGATTATTTCCTGTTTGATACAAAGGGAAGGTTATACGGAGGTAACGCCAGGAGATTTGATTGGAATGTGCTGAAGCAATACGATCAGGAGGTACCATTTTTTTTAAGTGGCGGCATCTCGACAGATAACCTGGATGATCTTGGAAATCTAAAGGGTATGAATCTTTATGCCCTTGACCTGAATAGCGGAGTAGAAGTGTCGCCAGGCCTTAAGGATGTTGCCAAGGTCTCACAGGTGATGAACCTCACAGTATGCTTAAGATGAAATGTAAATCATAAAAATAATGCACATGAAGTATTCAGTAGACGAAAGTGGTTACTACGGCAAATTCGGCGGGGCATATATACCTGAAATGCTTTATCCCAATATCGAAGAATTGCGTACGCGCTATCTTGACATCATTTATGAAAAGGGTTTCCAAGAAGAGTTCCATAAGCTCCTTCAGGATTATGTAGGAAGACCAACGCCCTTATATCCTGCCAGCAGACTATCTTCGAAACATGGCGCACGGATTTACCTTAAGCGGGAGGACCTGTGCCATACAGGTTCACATAAAATTAACAACACTGTCGGACAAATTCTGCTGGCCAAGCGCTTGGGAAAGAAGAAGATAATCGCGGAGACCGGTGCTGGTCAGCACGGTGTGGCTACTTCCACGGTGTGTGCCCTTATGGGTATGGAGTGCATTGTCTTTATGGGCAAAGTAGACATCGAGCGACAACGTCCGAATGTCGAACGGATGCGTATTCTCGGAACAAAAGTGATCCCTGCGCTGAGTGGAAGCATGACGCTTAAAGATGCGACTAACGAAGCGCTTCGCCATTGGATAAATCACCCGGCCGATACCCATTACATCATTGGCTCTGTCGTTGGCCCACACCCTTATCCTGACATGGTCGGCCGGTTTCAATCCGTAATCAGTGAAGAAATGCGCAAGCAACTAACCGAGGCGACAGGAAATCCGTTCCCTGATTACGTATTGGCTTGTGTTGGGGGTGGTAGCAATGCGGCCGGCGCGTTCTACCATTTCCTCGACGACGAGCATGTGGCTTTGGTGGGGATCGAGGCAGCCGGTCATGGTATTGACTCGGGCGAATCAGCTGCAACCACTGCCCTTGGCAAACCTGGAGTGCTTCACGGAAGTAAAACATTGCTGATGCAAACGGATGACGGTCAGGTGATCGAGCCGCATTCGATATCTGCAGGGCTGGACTATCCCGGTATCGGACCAATTCACGCACACTTGTTTGACACGGGCCGCGTACAATTTGTTAGCGCAACGGATGATGAAGCGATGGAAGCAGGAATAACCTTGAGCAGGCTTGAAGGCATTATTCCGGCAATCGAGTCGGCGCATGCCTTCGCAGCGCTGGATAAATTTACATTTGAAAAGGACGATGTAGTTGTCGTAAATCTGTCGGGCCGTGGGGACAAAGACCTTGAAACTTACATTCGTTGGGGAAAGTATTAAGGCACCAGGTTTCGTACAGCATTAATCCTCATTGAATGAAAAACAGAATCAAAGAACTCTTTAAAAAGAAAAAGAAAAACATTCTTTCAGTTTTCTATACCGCCGGCTTTCCTACGTTACAGAGCACGGCCCGTATAGCTGAAGCATTGGAAACCGCTGGAGCTGATATTATTGAGATAGGTGTCCCGTACTCCGATCCCATTGCAGACGGACCTACGATCCAGGATAGCAATAAAGTTGCATTGAGGAACGGTATTACGCTGGCGCTGATTATCGATCAGGTGAAGGAACTGCGCAAGAGCGTGAATCTACCTGTCATTCTTATGGGGTATGTCAATCCGGTCATGCAATACGGTGTAGAAAAGTTTGCGAAGGATGCGTCTGGCGCAGGAGTTGATGGGGTAATTCTGCCTGATCTTCCGATGGATGCTTACCTGGCAGAGTATAAAAAGTTGTTCGATCAGTTGAATATCAGCAACACCTTCTTAATCTCACCGACAACATCGGAGGAAAGGATTCGAAAAGTCGATGCCGAGACGGATGGCTTTATTTATGCCGTCTCGGCATCAAGTATTACCGGCGCGAAGGGAGCATTTGAGCCAGAACAGCTGGCATACTTTAAGAAGTTGCGGGACCTGAAGCTTAAGAATCCTTATCTGATCGGCTTCGGGATATCCAATCACGCCACTTTCTCTACTGCCAGTTCCTATGGCGCGGGCGCTATTGTAGGAAGTGCATTTATCCATATGCTGCAGCAGTCGAAAAATATTGAATCTGATACAGCGGCATTCGTTGTATCGTTGAGGAATTCGTAGGCGCACGTTATACCGAGGCGTCTTCGGCGGACAGGTGTAGTCGTTAACAGTGGTCAGTAGGGATTAATCTTCGAGGACTGCACCTTTTGTAAAGGCTCAGGATGACAAAACTTGTGGGCGCTCACTCATTTACTTACTAAATCATTAAATCCTCAAATGGTCATTACGGGAAGTATACGCGATTGGTTCAGCCAGCTACAAACGGATATCTGTTCCCGCTTGGAGGAAGCCGATGGAAAGGCGCGTCTATGTCGGACCGGCGGCGGGTTACCTCGTCGCGGGCTACGGCTGGGTGCAGTTCTTCTTCTTCACCTTCCTCATCGCGCTGCCCGGCCTGGCGCTGCTGGTGTGGATGCGTAACCGAATAGAGCAGTTGGACTCCACCGCCCTCGGCTAGCGGAACTGTTAGATCCGGTTAAACGTGGCAATCAGGCGCGCCGTTCCTTACGCCGCTTGGCGAGCCGGCCAAGA
>JANNPM010000490.1:0-2780 GCA_031400145.1 Chryseolinea sp.
CTTTTACACCGGCCTGGGTCATACGAAAGAGAGCTTCACGGACTCACTCTATCTCGATCATCTCCTGCAAGGCATTCAATATGCGCTTGGCGAAAATAAGCCGCTGGATTTCAACAAAGTTACGTCAATACGGGCACCGGAGGAGAACAGGTTTACGAAGACAGTTCTTGATTTTAACCTTGACGAGCCCACCGAAATGGCGATACTTCCAGATGGCAGAATATTGTTCATCGAACGGAAGGGAAGTGTAAAGCTATACGATGGTCAGCAAGGAAAGGTAAAGGTGATCAATACATTCAACGTCGGGACGAAGTTCGAAGACGGAATGATCGGCCTGGCGATCGATCCAAAGTTCGCTGAAAACAAATTTGTTTATATATTTTATTCGCATCCTGAAAGATCTGCGAACGTGTTGTCGCGCTTTACGTTTGCGGACAATCAGATTGATATGTCGTCCGAGAAGCAGGTCATTGAAGTGGCCACGCAACGAGAAACCTGTTGTCACACTGGCGGGTCACTGGCGTTCGGCCCGGACGGCAACCTGTATATTTCTACAGGCGATAATACCAGTCCTTTTGCATCCGATGGTTACAGTCCATCTGATGAAACGCCGGGCCGCTCACCGTTCGACGCGCAAAAATCTGCAGGAAATACAAATGACCTCCGAGGAAAGATCCTCCGCATTCATGTGGAAGCGGACGGTAGTTATACCATTCCTGCCGGCAACCTGTTTGCCAAAGGAAAAGAAAAAACTCGCCCTGAGATCTTCGTCATGGGGTGCCGGAATCCCTATCGGATTTCTATTGATCCAAAGACAGGATATCTGTATTGGGGAGAGGTTGGCCCTGATGCCGGTCAAGACGATTCTTTGCGGGGCCCCCGCGGCTACGACGAACTGAACCAGGCTAAAGGGGCAGGAAATTTCGGATGGCCGTACTTCGTAGGAAATAATTACGCTTACGCCAAGTATGATTTCGCAGCCAAAAAAGTTTCTGACAAATGGAACGCAGATGCTGTTGTCAATGAATCACCAAACAACACGGGTATGCGAGAGCTTCCTGCTGCGCGCCCCGCATTTGTCTGGTATCCATACGCCAGGTCCGAAGAATTTCCAATGGTTAAAGAAGGTGGAAGAAATGCAATGGCTGGTCCGGTATACTATAGCGAAGACTTTAAAGGCAAAGCGGGGGCATTCCCGGAATATTTTGACGGAAAGTTGTTAATGTATGACTGGATACGGAACTGGATGTTTCTTGTCTCCATGAACGGAGAAGGAGCCATTGAAGACATGGAACCTTTCATGCCCAATACGAAATTCAACAACATGTGCGATATGGCGTATGGGCCAGACGGGAAGTTGTACATGCTGGAATACGGTACAGTATGGTTTAAGCAAAACCTCGATGCCAGGTTAGTAAGAATTGATTACAATGGAGGCAACCGTCCTCCGGTTGTTGCATTGACGGCGGATAAAATCGCTGGTGCGTTGCCACTTGAGGTAACTTTTTCCGCCAAAGGCTCTGCGGATCCAGATGGTGACAGCATTACCTATGAGCTCTCTGCCGCCGGCAAGACTTTAACCTCTCCAGATGGAACGTTCAAGCTTACGTTCGATAAACCAGGTGTTGTTGATGCACGGCTGACCGTTAAGGATGCTAATGGTTTGGCTGCAAACGCTACCGTTCGGATCGCGGCGGGTAATCAGCCGCCGGAAGTTAAGGTTGAGTTGTCAGGCGGTAATCAAACGTTTTATTTCCCCGGTATACCAGTCCGTTACAGTATCTCGGTAACAGATAAGGAAGATGGCAATACTGCCGATAAAGAAATTGCGCCTCAGTCCGTTGCTGTCACTTTCAACTACCTGAAAGGGTTAGACATGACCGAGATTGCCCAAGGCCATCAGGTTCCAGCGGCTGAGCTACCAGGAAGAGCGCTGATTGAACAAAGTGACTGCAAGTCTTGTCACATGATCGATCAGAAGTCTGCGGGTCCCGCATATAAAGACGTGGCAACGAAATATAAATCTCAGACGGGCGCCATTGACATGCTTGCGGCTAAAGTCATTAAGGGCGGTGGAGGCGTATGGGGAACAACAGAGATGGCTGCCCATCCGCAGATAAGTGTGGACGATGCCAGGAAAATGATAGAATATGTGCTCTCACTGGCACAGCGAAAAACCGAAAAGATGTTACCCCTTTCCGGTACGGTTACACCCGGTGAGGAAACCGGTGGAGCTTATGTTCTTACAGCGACATATTTCGACAAGGCCCAGCGTAACATCCCCTCCTTGTCATCCAGCGATGCCGTTGTCTTAAGAAGCGGAATGCTTAGTCCGAATAATGCAGACGATCTCAAGATCGCGCGCAAAGTCAATTATAAGGGACAATGGGCGCTGGAGAACGTTCAACACGGTTCTGTTGCGGTGTATAAGAAGCTGGATCTGACTGGCGTAAAAAAGGCTACGCTGATAACGCACATCCAGGAACCTACGGCTAATCCTGGAGGGGAGATAGAAATCCACCTTGACAAAGCGCACGGCAAACTGTTGGGGAAAGTAAAGGCGTCGAAAGCCGGCTTATCAACATTGCCTACTTCGCTTGAAAGTACTACAGGAATTCATGATTTGTATATCGTTTTTAAAAATACCCAGTCGGCCGACAAGTCGATGTTTCTTTTTTTTGGTGTGCGGTTGGAGAATAAATAGCGTGAAAAATTTACTATCAATTTATATTTTCCTCGGCCTATAAACCAGAAGACTATGAAAAGAAGAGAATTTGTTC
>JANNPM010000563.1:0-3554 GCA_031400145.1 Chryseolinea sp.
GCTGGTCCCACGTTGCGCCGTCACCCCCGCCATAAACAGAGATGGAGCTCACACCCACGAAGTAGCCTATGCCTTCGATCTGTTGATCAATTTGCTGCGCCAGTTCACGCGTTGGCGCAATGATAAGCGTATTTAAGTGGCGCTTTTCCGCCCTGACTATTTTGTCGAGAATAGGCAACAGATATGCTGCTGTTTTGCCCGTGCCGGTCTGGGCGCAAGCAATCAGGTCCTTCTTCTCTAGGATGACAGGAATTGCTTGTTGCTGGATTGGCGTCGCATTATTAAAGCCCATGGAGCGAAGTCCATCCATGAGTCTCTCATCGAAGTTAAAATCGTTGAAGGTCAAGTATTGATAAAATTTACGGGTCGAATAAATATTTTAAGGGGCAAAAAGCAATTGAAGATCATATCACCAGGAAGATACGTTTACCCGCTAAGATTCTAGTTTTTTGCGGAGGACCGCCGCTTCCTTCTTGTTCCTCGAATCGCGTATATGCTTCGGAACTTCTTTGAGATCCCAGATAAGTCCAACTGCGGCAAATCCACGCAGAATGTAGTAGGTGATGTCTATCTCCCACCAAAAAAATCCTTGCCGTGCGGCAACTTCATAATAGTGATGATTATTATGCCAGCCTTCGCCCATGGTGAGTAACGCGAGCCACAGGCTGTTCCGGGATTCATCATTTGATTCGTACCGCTGGGTGCCTACTTTATGCATGATCGAGTTAATGGAAAAAGTGGCGTGATACAAAACGATAGTGCTCAAAAAGAATCCTGTGAACAAAGCTGAAAAGCCAGCCTGCGTAAACATTTCAGTTATGCTGCCGCCATTGAAAATACCGCCTAATGCCATTACAAGCAGTGCAAGCAGTACAGGAGGTACAAGGTAATACTTGTTCAGCCATACCAACTCCGGATATTTGGCGTAGTCGCCAATAACCTTGTAGTCGGTATCCTTGAAATCGGGCCCGACTATCCAGCCGATATGAGAATACCAGAATCCATAGATCTTCATTGAATGAGGATCAGAAGGCGTGTCGCTATTTCGGTGATGATGTCTGTGGTGCGCAGCCCACCATAACGCTCCTTTCTGCGCAGTGGTCTGGGACATGAAGGCAATAACGAATTGAAACCAGCGCGACGTCTTGTACGATTTATGCGCGAAATAACGGTGATAGCCTCCGGTAACCCAGAACATCCGGAAAAAATAAAGAAATACACAGACAATCCAGTCAAAAGCTGTAGCTCCCGTTAAAAGGGCGCCAAAAGGCATCAGGTGAACCGCGGCAAAGGTGATCTCCTGAGAAATAATTGGCTTACTCCGAACTTCCGGAGCCATGGAAGAAATACTCATATTCCAGTAACCAAAAAAAGGGAAAACTAGTGCGGAAACGTAGTAGGATCTTTGTTTAGCAACACAAATGTAATGCTTTCAGTCAGAACGGTCTACTGGAATTTTTGTGTTGTCTTCCGAACGACCGATCGGTCGCTGAAATGACCTTGTAAAACGGCGCGAAAGTTGTTAACATCTAATCAGCTTCTTGTATCTTTACATCGCCTATGAATCTTGAGCAAACTATTATTCTGTATCAACCATTGCTGCGCACGATTGCTTTTAACATCGTTCGTTGCAAAGAGGACGCTGAAGACATCGTTCAGGATACAATCGTGAAATGGCTGAATCTGGGGCCAAAGAAAATCGAAAACACCAAAGCATATCTTATCGCTGCCGTGCGAAATAATTGCTTTACACACGTTATAGCACGGCGCAGCAAACGCGAGGAGTTAGTGGAACGCCCGGAAGAATTACAGGGTGAGTCCGTAAGCAAGGAAAGCAGGTTTAATCACCTGGACTTAGAAACTGATACTGTAAAAGCCATGGGCGTTTTGCACGCAAGACTGGAACCGCTTGAACGAGCGATCTTCCTACTGAAGGAAGTTTTCGACTTCGATTATGACGTGCTGCAAGAAACCTTTGACAAAAAAAAGGAACATTGTCGTCAGCTTCTGTGCCGTGCAAAAAAGAAGCTGAATGACGAAACATCAAAAATAAATTTTGAATTGCCAGATACGTCCAACCTCATAGAGAATTTTCGTAAGGCTTGTGACTTCGGACATGTGGCTGACTTGATCACCGTGCTGAAGCAGGACGTGGCAAACAGTCTTTCAAAATAAAAATTATTTTTTTTCGAAATCTGTCACAAAACCGCACCAAACCTGTCTTGCAGTTAAGATAGCCCAATAAAGGGACATTTCTTGTCTTGCGTAATATTTAACCTACATCATTCATGACCGTAATTTTTGCATTTTTCATAGGGCACTGGTATCTGTCTCTTTTTTTCCAGACTTTTTTCCTGCACCGCTATGCGGCTCACAAAGCTTTCACGATGAATAAGTTCACCGAGAAGGTATTTTTTGTATTGACCTGGATATTCCAGGGTCCTAACTATCTGAGTGCGTATGGATATGGCGTCATGCATCGCATGCACCACGCGTTTGCCGACACAGAAGATGATCCCCACTCTCCAAAATATGACGAGACGATCTGGAAAATGATGTGGAAAACAAAAACGATCTATTCAGACATCGCGAACAGGAAATTTATACCGGAAAAGCGATTCACGGAGGGCGTTCCACAATGGGAACCGTTTGACAGATTTGCGAGGTCATGGCCGTCACGCATCTTCTGGGGCGCAATATATATAGCCATCTACGCACAATTTGCAAGTCATTGGTGGTTATGGCTGCTATTACCTATCCAATTTTTAATGAGCCCCGTTCACGGTGCGATTATCAATTGGTTCGCACACAAGTACGGCTACAGGAATTTTGAAGTTGGGGATACCTCCATGAACTTTCTCCCGGTCGACTTCCTGATGATGGGTGAAAGCTATCACAATAACCACCACAAGTACGGATCGCGCCCTAACTTCGGCGGCATCCGCTGGCACGAGATCGATCCAACGTACCAGGTCATCAAGGTGTTGAACAAGCTGAATATTATTCAGATTGCCCGGCATAAGGAGATAAAACTTGATAATTTACAAAAACAGAAGGCCGCCTAAGCGGGAATACGGGATCAAGCTTTGGTGTTGTACAAGACAGGATGGTAGTCATTTACTACAGCCCGAGCTAATTCCCGTCGTTCTTAAAGTATTTGTCCTCATCGAAGATCTCCTCGGATTCCAAGGTCTTGGGGACCACGCCAACCTCAAGTATCCTGAATTCCGTACGCCGGTTTTTTTGCCTACCCGCTGAGTTATCTGATCCATCAGGATTTGTGTTGCGCGCAATGGGCTTCTCTTCACCGTAGCCTTTGGCCACTAATCTGTCAGGAGCGATTCCATGCTGCACGATGTATTTCACCGCAGATTCAGCCCGACGTTGAGACAATTGAAGGTTGTATGAATTGTCATCAACACTGTCGGTGTGCGACCCAAGTTCTATGCGGATCTCCGGATTGTCAGCAAGCAACTGAACGAGCTTATCCAACTCTTTGGCCGCGTCATCACGGATATCCCACTTGTTATAATTGTAATAGATATTATCAAGCG
>JANNPM010000046.1:0-7568 GCA_031400145.1 Chryseolinea sp.
TTTTTAAACCCGCGAAGATCGCTTAGAAACTGTGCACTTTGGTTGCCATTTTCTGTGCATTCTGGTTGCCGAAAACTGTGTATTCTTATTTACCGAAAACTGTGCAGTACTAATTGCCAGTTACAAAGGGACGGTCGGTTAGTTTATACAAGATCTAAAACAAAGAAGGAACGGGGAAATAGTCTCTCCATGCCAATACGTGGTTTGATCGCAATCATACTAGACTATTATCGGAAACAGTCTGACGACAGTGGTTACGTTTTCCCGATTCTACGAGACCGCTACACCTTGCTTCAACAAAAGCAACGTGTTAATGATATGCTTAAAAAAACAAATGAGGACCTAAGGACAATTTGCTCGGCGGAAGGACTGAAAATTCAAATGACCCGCGAAATCACTTTCTATGTTGCTCGTCATACTTGGGCTACCGTTCAAAAGAGATCCGGTACTTCTACGGAATTTATACAAGAGGGACTCGGCCATCAAAACAAAATAATTACCGAAACTTATCTTTCTAATTTCGAAAGGTCGGAATTAGATCGCATCGATGAGGTAATACTATTAGCGGCCGGAAGTTGACTCAATGTGCGCGCGTTTCCGTTAGCGTGGCTGGTTCGACGGTAGACGGAAGCGCTCCGCACCTTTGGCCGGTCCGGCTGTCAGGAGAAGCAATGGGGACGTGAAGACCACACAGGAGAACAGTAACAGATCACCAAACTTTCCCTCCACTTCCGAACATCTATGTCCACAATCGCCCATCGAAAACCTTAAAATCTCACAATAGTGCGAATTTCGATAATGGCTCGACTTTGGTAGAGACGCTAGCACGAAACCCCTACGCAATGCTCGTCAACTACTTCACCATCGCCTTCCGCCTCCTTACTCGAAATAAATTGATTGGCTCTATTAATATAATCGGCCTGGCTCTTGCCCTCTCCGGTGCACTTTTAATATCCGTCTTTATCAAAGATGAACTCAGTTACGATCGCTTCAATAAAAACGCCGATCACATCTATCGCGTCACGCGAAACTATGTAACAGCCGAAGGCAATCAACACATGCACCTCGGTCATCTCGCGACGCCATTTGCTCCATTACTTAAAAATGCTTTCTCTGATGTGATCGAAGTAACGCGACTCGGAGGTTCGCTGGCAGTTATCAATAAGAACGTCGATGGTAGTGGTGAAGCATTCGAAGTTGAAAATGCATTCTTTGCTGAACCATCGGTCTTCAAAGTATTCTCCATAGAAATGTTATCGGGCAACTCAAGCAAGTCACTTGAGAAACCGCTCACGATCATGTTTTCGGATGAGGCCGCAAAAAAATATTTCGGAACAACTGATATTGTGGGAAAACAAATAATGTTCTTTAAGGACGTCGCTGAGATCACCGGCGTTTATAAAGCCGTACCAAATCAATCACATTGGCATCCAAATGCGTTAGTCTCCTTCAGCACCTTAAATGATGATGCCTACTACGGCAAAGAAAACGTCGAAGGTGCCTTTGAAAACAACGGCTTTCTCACCTACATCTTAGTCAAGGATAGTTTCGATGCGACAAAAACGGAGCAACAATTTCCCGCGTTCCTCGACAAACATATGCCGTCAAGTGGCAACGGAAGAAAGCAAAGTGAATCAACCAATCTCTTCTTGCAACCTTTAACTTCCATTCACCTCCACTCACACCTCGATTCCGAAGAAGAAACCAATGGCAATATCAATCATGTCTACGCGATGGGCGCAATTGCCGTATTCCTGGTCATTATCGCATGCTTTAACTTCATTAATCTGTCGACCGCGCGCGCAACACAACGCGGCAAAGAGGTCGGGCTAAGAAAAGTCTCAGGTGCTATGCGAATCCAGTTGATCTTCCAGTATATCAGCGAATCGACCGTGGTGTCATTTTTGTCGATGATGGTTGCCTTCGCAATCGCGGCAGCCTGCTTACATTGGCTGAATACTTTTACTGGCAAGACAATACAACTGGTAGACTACCTCAACGTCAACACAGCAGTGACCCTCATAGCATTTGTCGTTATACTTGGAATCGCGGCGGGACTCTACCCTGCGTTTGTGATCTCAAATTATAAACCTGTACAAGTTCTCAAAGGACAAGTAATTACATCCCGTGATGGTATCGGCATCCGCAAAATTCTGGTAGTAACGCAATTCAGTATCTCCATCGTTATGATCATCGCCACACTTGTGACCTATCAGCAACTCGAATTCCTGAACAAGAAAGATCTCGGTTATAATAAAAATCAAATCCTCACCTTTAGCTTTCCGGATCAACTACTATTCGACGGCTTCTATAATACCTTAGCACAAAACCCCGCGATAGTTAACATCTCAAGGTCGGGCCGTATTCCAACGTCCAGGTTATTGGAGTCCAATAATACATCCACCATTCAAAATGACACCGCAGCTCAAAAAACAAGCGTCGTATTGAAAAACGTGACGGTCGACCAAAATTTCTTCGCCACCTACAACATTGCTTTTGCTTCTGGTAAGAATTTTCCGAAACCTGTCCGAAGTCAAGATACATTTGAGTCAAAGGTCGCCAATGGTTTTGTGCTCAATGAAGTCGCCTGCCAACTTCTCGGCTGGACCAACGACCAGGCAGTCGGAAAAGAGATAAATGTGAATGGCGTGAAGTCAACCGTCAACGGAGTGGTCAAAGATTTTCATTTTGAGTCATTACAAGAAAAGATCGCGCCCATCGTCTTTATCAACTACGCGAATTTTCGAATAGTATCAGTGAATATCGCAACGTCAAAGATGGAAGCAGCCATCGTAGAAATCCAAAAAGCATGGAAACAATTCGTGCCCGACGAACCACTAAAATACGAATTCGTAGACGAGCGTTACAAACAACTCTATGAAAGCGAAGCAAACCAACAAGAGCTCTTCATGATTTTCGCAGGACTGGCTATCTTCATCGCTTGTCTTGGTTTATTCGGATTGGCAACATTCAACACCTTGCAAAGAAGTAAAGAAGTGAGCATTCGTAAGATACTCGGTGCCTCCGTCGGTACGGTTGTCAGGCTTTTAAGTCAGGAGATCATTCTCCTCGTACTCATCGCGAATGTAGTAGCCTGGCCAATAGCCTGGTACTTCATGAATGGCTGGCTAGAACGGTTTGCCTATCACGTTTCAATTAGTCCGGTCACTTTTGTCGTAGCTGGAATTTTAACTATGATTATTACGATTGTGACAATTAGCGCGCAGACTTTAAAAACTGCGCTGGCTAATCCGGCGGAGATATTAAAGAATGAGTGAGGTTACTGATCCTTGTTTAAAGTGTCGGATTCAGAAAACAAGACCGAAGGTCTGTGTATCTAGACCACGGAAAGCTAACCCGAAACTATAGGGAAAGACCGTATCCGTATAATCTGATTGATGACAAAAAAGCTTCTGATGAATCAAAGATGAAGTTTTCGGGTTCCTGAAAAGGATTGTGAGTCAATGTAACTCTTCTGGATGATTGAAATTGGGAAAAGAGCAAACGCGAGGGCGAGAGAGCGTAAGGTTGATATGGCATCTTTCGTTGACAGAGTAATGGCGGCGATGAGGTTAGGTTAACCGATGGGAAGAAGGAGGGGGTGAGCGTTTGCTGGTGACGTGTCAGGCTTTGCGGCTATTATGGTTGAAATTCTATCAATCACTTTGTTAAGTTGAATTTTCAGTCCGTTCGCCTCCAAGATCTTTACAATTTCATGTGTCAAAATCCTGAGTTGATAAAACAGCTATGAACATACAAATCGCGACTCCCAGCTTTCGGCGTTCCGCGTTTGCAACGTTACTCCTATACCCTAACCCATCACGCAATCCAATTGATAATAGTCGCCCCAGGGAAAAATGATGGCTGGACATAGGGTGACAAATAACATGACCACATTCGGTCTAAAAAGTCCGCAGGCGAACAAGGAAATTTCTAAATTCTGAGGATTTTAGACATTTGGAGGATGGCACATATATTGACCTGGCGCAGTCAAAGATTCCCTAATGACACTATCATGATAAAAAGCTACATAAAAATTGCCTTGCGCAACCTTTTTAGAAATAAAATGTATTCTCTTATAAACATTGGAGGGCTCGCCATTGGAATGACAGTAGCGATACTAAATGGTCTTTGGATTTGGGATGAATTATCGTTCAATAAATATTTTCAAGCATATGATCGGATTGCTCAGGTTGCCGTAAGTGGAACAGATAATGGCGAAAGTTGGGTAGGTACAACCATGACCTATCCATTGGGATCGGAACTTATAAGCAATCATCATGAATATTTCGAATATATAGTAAGAACCTCCTGGGATGGGGAATATATTTTATCAACGGGAGATAAAAGCCTATCATGCAAAGGGCTTTACACCGATGAAGCCGCACCCAAATTATTTACTTTTAAGATGATTCATGGTTCCCGAAATGGATTAGATGACGCGTATTCAATAATGATTTCCAACTCGTTCTCAAAGGCACTATTTGGGGATGCTGATCCCACTAATAAATTCATTAGGATCAATAATATCACAGACGTTACCATCGGCGGAGTATATGAAGACTTTCCCCTCAATACAGAATTCAGTGATGTAAAATTTTTTGGAAACTGGTCATTATTTCTTCTCCATAATAAATGGATCCAGGAAAGTGCACTAACTAACTGGCGCAACCATTTTATAAAAATTTATGTGAAGATAGTTCCGCAGACCGATTTCAAATCGGTATCAGAAAAACTAAAAAATATTATCAAGGCAGACCCGCTTGACGCAGAGAGGTTCACTCAACAAAAACGTGAATTCTTCCTTTACCCCATGAGCGAGTGGCACTTATCCCGATATAGCCAACATGGAGAAGAAAACTCGGAGCCTCAACGAATGATTTGGATGGTAGGGATGACCGGAGTTTTCGTTCTGATCTTGGCGTGTATCAATTTTATGAACTTAAGCACTGCGCGTTCAGAAAAACGCGCGAAAGAAGTTGGTATTCGAAAAACCATAGGCTCGGTTCGCGGACAGTTGATAACCCAGTTTTTTGGCGAATCGATTTTAGTAGTGTTAGTTTCCTTTATCGCTTCGTTGATTTTAGTCAATGCATTTCTTCCATGGTTTAATCTGATAGCAGTCAAGCAAATTCAAATGCCCTGGATGAATATTACGTTTTGGCTGCTCAGTGGTGCGGTAATTTTAATCACGAGCATCTTGGCAGGGGGATACCCGGCTTTGTATTTGTCGTCCTTTAACCCAGTGAAGACTCTGAAAGGAACTTTTAAAGTCGGACGAATTGCCTCGCTACCACGAAAGGTGTTGGTAGTTGTGCAATTTTCCATTTCAATTGTTTTAATCATATATACCATAGTGGTCCATCAGCAAGTTCAATTTTCCAAAAACAGGCCCATCGGCTATTTACGCGAAGGATTAATTTCTATTTCGAAGAAGACGAATGATTTTTATGGAAAATTTGACATTCTGCGAACCGCATTGGCCAATACAAATGTGGTTGAAGATATATCGGAGTCTATGGGAAAGGTTACCGAAGTTGCTTCTGGCAATAATGGTTGGGCTTGGGAGGGGAAGCCACCAAGTCAAGACAAAAGTTTCGTCACGTTGGCTGTGACAGCTAATCATGGGAGAACAATCGGTTGGCGGCTTGTCGAGGGTAAGGATTTTACGGGTGACAGCGCGAGTGATTCATTGGGAATAGTGATTAATGAATCTGCATTGCGCTATATGAATTTAAAAGATCCCATAGGACAACATGTAAGCTGGACTTGGTGGGAAGACCAGCGGGTTTTAAACTACAAAATTTTGGGCGTAGTGGAAGATATGGTTATGGAGTCTCCGTATGAGCAAATTGAGCCTTCCATTTTTTATATCAAAGGTTTTAATGGTGTACCGGGTGTTATGAACATAAGAATAAAGCCAGGAGTGAGGATGAATGATGCCCTTCCAAAAATTGAGGCTGTGTTTAAGAATATAATTCCTTCTGCTCCGTTTGATTATCAGTTTGTCGATGACGAGTATGGTAGAAAATTTGCTAACGAAGAAAAAATCGGGAAATTGGTTTCCATCTTTTCAGGATTAGCTATCTTCATAAGCTGTTTAGGACTATTTGGACTGTCATCATTTGTCGCTCAGCAACGGACAAAGGAAATTGGGATACGCAAAGTCCTCGGCGCCTCTGTTTCTGTTCTTTGGAAAATGTTGTCCAAGGACTTTGTAACTTTAGTTCTCATCTCCTGCGCAATTGCGCTCCCAACATCTTTCATTTTCATCCGTAACTGGTTGCAAAATTATGAATACCGAATGGAAATATCACTATGGATATTCGTGTCGACAGTCGCAGGCACATTATTGATTACATTAGTAACAGTTAGTTTCCAAACTATTATGGCAGCAATTAATAATCCAGTCAATTCATTACGGTCGGAATAGGTGATCGTTCACAAGGATCTGTTCTGTTAATCTTTTAGGCGCTTGGGCCTAATGCATTAACTCCGGTGATCCGTCTAAGGCGATTGGGACGCTTATGTTCAATGCAAATAGTTTATGTTTTTCAGGTACACTTATCGGCGGCTTTCTGCTTGCACGAAGGGGGACGCACAAATTTCGTTACGCGACGTGTTCGCTCGAGAAAAAGTTTTTTTTTCGGCAACGTCTAAGGCCCGTCAATGCGTCGATCAAACCTTTATGGTAAATATAGAGCACCAACGGGCTTGCCTGACCAATTCAAAGATAAGGGAATTTCGCTACAGCACGACGAGCCGTAGATGGTCCACCCCTAGAGCAAATTATACGTGGAGAATACAGCAAACAGACGACGAAAAATACGCCGTAATGTGTCGCGATTGCTTGATTCAGGTAAGTGTGAAATGTTGGGATGTGTTACCCACTCGTTCATTTAACGTTTTGATAATCTGGTAATTATATTTTGAAAAAAACAATTTTAAAGAATGAAGCAAAATAACCTGTAGTTGTCAACCTTGAATAATTCTGCTTCACTCATGCATGAAATCATTGTGCAAAAAAGTGGTTATTCCGAACGCAAATTTTTAGCCGGATTGATCCTTGCCGCCCTTAAGGTTCGCATTCCTATCGTAGCCCAGGATATTAGTAGTGCTATAAGGCCCGCACTGATAAAAAACCAGCCAGTTAACGCTATCCCGAAAGCAAAAAGAAGGCACTAACTACTTATCCATTCCGATCCGTGGACCAATTGCTGACTTGCTCCAGTACTATAGAACTCATTCACTAGGTAATGAATTTGTTTTTCCAATACTTAGAATCAGTTATAGCGACCTGCAACAAAAGCAAAGAGTGAACGACGTACTAAAAAAAACCAATAAAGATTTACGAGAGATTTGCTCATCCGACGAATTAAAAATCAAGACGGCCACGGAGATAACATTTTATGTCGCACGGCATACTTGGGCCACATTGCAAAAAAGGTCGGGAACCCCGACAGAATTGATACAAGAGGGTCTCGGCCATCAGAACAAGATTGTAACCGAAACATACCTCGCACAGTTCGAGTTTAGTACTCCCACATTCCAACATGCATAATAACAAC
>JANNPM010000050.1:0-12459 GCA_031400145.1 Chryseolinea sp.
CCCAGACCTTATTATAATTTAATGTGTTTTCAATCAGCAGACTGATGACCGTACTGTAGTTTATCTGAGCCGCACCACCTGTGTTGCGTATATCTCCGTTGGTCGGCTCATAAAATTCGCCACGGCTGTCGATCAAATCGGCACTGAGCGAGGAGCGGAAACTTAGGTCTTTGATTATGCTATACTCTCCGAACAAGCTTCCAAGCACACGGTTCGAATACAGTCGATTCAATACCTTTTCAGCATTATACATCGGGCTCTTTTCCTGATACGAAACACCCGCCTCATTGAGATTAAGGTCCAAATCTGCATTGAAGCTGTCATCTTCATTATTGCTGTAAATACCATTGTATATCACCGGTTGGTTGGGTACCATTTTCAAAGCTGACTTTACTATGCTGTAATTATCATCGCTCAACACCTGATTTGTTTCATTCCTGGAAAGGTTGAGATTGGTGCCAAACTTAAGCTTACGGCCTACATCCCCGTCAAGGTTCAGGCGCAACGCATACCTGGTAAGACCAGAACCTTTTACTATGCCTTCCTGATCGAAGTAATTGGCGGAGAGTGAATACCTCGTTTTATCACTGCCACCACGAAAGGCCACTTGATAGTTTTGAGTGGCTGCAGTGCGAAAAAGTTCTTCCTGCCAGTCAGTATCAAACCTCACATTAGCAGGGTTAAAGTAAGTCGTCAATGACGGATTGCTGTTCCTGCGCGCCTCGTTGTTCAACTCCATGAACTGCTGCGCATTGAGCATGTCGTATCGGTTTGTTACTTGTTGAAAACCATACGAAAGATTAAAATCTATGGTTGATTCTCCCGATTTACCTCTTTTGGTGGTTACCAAAATCACCCCATTGGCACCCCGCGCACCGTAAATTGCCGTGGCCGAGGCGTCTTTGAGTATCTCAATCGATTCAATATCATTTGGGTTTATCGCGCTCAAGGAGTTTACCTCCGGATTTGCGGAACCTATATAATCGGATTCTCCGTCTGTGACCCGGTTGTCTGAATTGGAGTTATTGCCATTATCCAGTGGCACCCCGTCAACAACAAAGAGCGGATCATTGCCACCACTGATGGAATTGGTGCCGCGAATGCGAATGGTGAGCGAACCGCCGGGGGCTGCGGAGTTTTGTGAGACGGTTACGCCCGCAGCCCTTCCCTGGATAAGCTGATCGAACGATGTAGTAACGGCTCGCTTGGCCTCGTCTGGCTTAATTGAACTGATGGCACCGGTCAGGTCGCTCCTTTTTTGCGTACCATACCCTACCACAACCACCTCCTCCAGGGTTCTCAAATCGGGCTGCAGGGAAATGTTGACAGTGGTTTGGTTGCCCACGACTACCTCCTGCGTGAGATATCCAATGAAGGAAAAAATAAGTACGGATTCGCTTCCGGCGACATTGACAGTAAAAAGCCCGCCCGCATCGGTGGAGGTGCCATTGGTGGTACCTTTTTCCAATACGTTCACGCCCGGCAGCGGCTGGCCTTGCTCATCGGTGATTTTTCCTGACACCAATTGTGCCGGCGATGGTGCTGTATTGATTTTGTATTCTTCCATGACGCTGCTTACCCCTAACAGCGGTGAGAGGTCTTCCGTAGTCGTATCCAGTTTTCCAACTATCGCCTGCGATTTGTCAGGGTTTTCCGCGGTGGCCTTCAGTACAATATAGTTATCGGAAAAAGAATAGGTAATGGAAGTGTTTTTAAATAGCACATCCAGGGCGGTCTGGAGACTTACTTTCCGCAAACGCACCGATACGCGCTGTTCGGTATCAACAAGGTTGTTGTTATAAAAAAAGTTGAGTCCGGTTTGGGTTTCAATATCCGCAAAAACTTCAATAAGTTTTGCTGAATCCTTTATCAGGGTTACCTCGCGGGAGGTATCCGACGCTTGCAGGGTAATTGAGGCAAGGCTGGCTACTAAAAATACAATCATATATGCAGTTCTTTCAGCCTTTATCCGCAACGGGTAAAGTAGTTTTTTTTCCATATTTTTGAATTGAATGTTAATGAATTGTGATGCCACTGGTCTTGCCGGACTGCGCATCACTTGTTTAATGTTCTTTACGGAGGAGGGGCGCCTGGCGCTCCTCCTCTTTTCTTATTGGGGGTCAATCGCTGGTGTTTCGCATAGGCTTCCTTCAATTGTTATTGTTTTATCAAGTATGGTGTAGGTTGCCCCACTGGTGGTTTTCAGCATATCAAGTATGCGGGTGATCGGCCCGTTTTCGATGGTCGTTGAAAATCGACACGCAAGGCTTTTCTCATCTTTTAAGACAATCTTCACGTCATACCACCTTTCGAGTTCCTGCATCAGTTCGTAAAAAGGCATGTTGAAAATGATCAGCCGGCCTTCCTTCCAGGAGGTAACGTCATCGACCTTTACGTTGCCTACCGACAGTTTGCGCGACTGATTAGAATAAACGGCCTGTTGATCGGGTACCAGCTCGACAGGGCTTTCACCCCCGTTCACCGCAATAGTCACTTTCCCTTCCACCAGAGTTGTCTCGGTCGTGCCGGAATTGCTGTACGACCTGACGTTAAACATGGTGCCCAGCACTTTTACCTGCAGGTCAGGTGTGCTGACAATGAAGGGTTTTTCCGTGTTTTTAACCACATCAAAAAATGCTTCACCTTCCAGGAAAACTGTGCGCTGGCTGGCGTGGTCAAACGTTTTGGGATACGTCAGCGTGCTTTCTGAATTAAGCCAAACCTTCGTGCCATCCGGCAAATACGCGGCCGACTTCCTGCCTTTTTCATTGCGCAGTACCAATAACGAATCGGATGCGTAAAACCGGTAAGCCATGTAAGAACAACACGCCACCATGGCTAATACCGCGGCATACTTATACCACCGGACGGAGCGGCCTGCAGGTTTGATCACTGTTTTGGAAAGTGCTCCTGATTTGATCCTGCCCCATAAATCTTCCCGTCTTTGGTCGCCTAGCCGAAACCGCCTGGAGTGCATCAGTAAAACGAGCAGGCGTGCATCGTGTACGGCCTTCTGGCGCGATGGATTTTCGCGAACCCAGTTGGTCCAGAACGATTCGCTCTCTTCATCCGGTGCCAAAACGGAGGATATAAAATAAGGGTCCGCGGTGAAATCGGCGACATCGTAATCGGTGTACTTCAAATCCATGTAATGAGAATAGTGTCTGTTCAGTATAAAGACACAAGACGGCAAAATCTAAACATCCCGCAAACGAATTTTTTTTAATTTCAATCGGTAAAGTGAACGAAGGCGTTTAAAGAGCCTAGCGAATTAGAGGTAAGGAAGAAACTGCGCGATACATCGTATCGCGCCCGTTTTTTTGGCAGAAAGCGTGATTACCGGATTTTAAAGGTTATTCAGCAGAATGAGCAGCAGCACGGACAGGTACTTCAGGTTTTTGCGCAGTTCTTTCAGCGCACGGGATAGCAGCGTATAGGTCGAGTCGATGCTTAAAGACATGAGCGTGGAAATCTCTTCCGAAGTGCGATTGTGATAGAACTTATGCAGGATGATTTCCTTTTGCCGCCCCGGTAACGAAGAGACTGCGCGCGAGAGGATTTCAGATGATTCTTGCAACAATTGCCCCGCTATCAACTCGAACTCGAGCGACTCTGCGTATTCATGGTCGTAGTTGTCAGGAATGGAATAGCGTGCCGACTGTCTCTCGGTGGTTTTCAACTTGCGCAAAATTTTAGTCTTCAGCGATTTATAAAGATAGTATCGAATGGACTGCGTGTCGCCTAAAAATGACTTTCTGGACCAAAGCTCCAGAAAAACATCATGGATAGAGTCTTCCACGAGTTTATTGTCCATAAACAAATACATTCCATAATTGTAAAGCTTGTTTACGTTTTTGCGGTAAATGATTTCGAACGCCTCCTCGCTGCCAGACCGGAAGTTGTTCCACAAAATAGTGTCTTCGTGGCTGTTAGGATCCACCTTGTCTTCCCGGTAAGAATGTATCGTTTGCTGAGCCATTGTAAAAACGAAATTGGTAATTTTAGCAATCGATTGCAAGATTTAGTAAGGATTTGAGTCAAACTATCTTAATCGCCTGAAAGGGTGCTGTCGGGCTTTTGTCCCGCCCACCGTTCCCAGGTAGTGGGGGCAACCATCTTTACGGGATACAACCAGGAGGGCAACCATCAAAATTTTCTTTGACTGACTTTTGCTCTTTGCACTGATGAAGCTATTCCTCACTTATCCATGCGGGCCTCAAACGTGTAAGTGCCCGATTCAAGTGCAATAATTGTCATACCTTCGCGCTTGCCAACCCGCTTTGCGCCAACGGCCTTCGCCAACGGTTTTTGGCTTTCGGTAATGGCATTGCCTGGCAGATAGGCCGTGGCCGAGGTATTGGGGGGTATCGTCACTTCATAATAAAATATATCGCCTGTCTTTTTCCAGTTGCCGGAGATAGTTCCGTACAGCGATTCATAGCGGGCATTTGCCCACGTAACATCACCGAGTATTTGAGGCTTGAGGAAAAAGTGTTTAAAGCCCGGCTTTTCGAAGTCGGGCCGGATGCCGCCCAGCGTTTTATAAAACCAAGAACTGACATCGCCCAGCATGATGTGGTTGCGGGATGCTTCTCCTCTCCAATCTTCCCACAAGGTAGTTGCCCCTTGTGCTATCCAGTAGCCCCAGCCCGGATAGGTTTTTTGTGTGATCATTTCAAAAGCCAGATCGGCGTTTCGATGATCTGAAAGCGCATGAAAAATATAGCGCGCGCCCAATATGCCGCAGTCGATATGGTTATCTTTTTGATGAACTGCCTGCACTAAATTTTCAACTACCTTGACTGTCCATTTTTCGGGTGTCAGGCCTTGAAATAATGCACAGCTTAATGCGGTTTGTGAACCGTTGGCATATTGATAGGTCTTTGTATCAAGATACGTTTTGTTAAAAGCTTCTTTGCATGTTGCTGCCATCCGCGTGTAGGTGGCCACATCTGTCTTTTCGCCGAGTATGCGGGCAATTTTTGCCAGCGTGAAAGCTCCGTAATAAAAATAGCCGGTAGATGTCACCTCGGCAGGCGTTTCAGTTTTTACCGGTATCCAGTCGCCCAGCCCAAACGATACGATTCCGTTGACGGAGCGCGCGTTCATATAATCCACATACCGCTTCATCATTGAATAATACTTTTTCAACAGTAATGTGTCGCCCGTATATTCAAACATGCTAAACGGGATGACGATACAGGCGATGTCCCAAGCCGGGCCGTTTCCCCAGTAATAACCCCAGCCCGAAGTGGGGATAATGCCGGGCAAGCTGCCGTCTGGCTTTTGTTCATCTTCAATGTCGTGCAGCCATTTGAGGTAAGAAGTATAGGGAGCAAAATTGGTGAGGCCGGTTTCGCAGGCCAATTGTGCATCGCCTGTCCAGCCGTTTTTTTCGCGCTGCGGGCAATCGGTCGGGATGCCAATAAAATTATTGCGGAACGACCATTCCGTACTCTGCTGAATGGCATTGACCAACACATTGGAGCAACTGAAGGAGCCTGTCTTCTCAAAAGAAGTATGAATGGCCAAGGCCGTTATCCGGTTTATTGTTGCTTTTTCTGACGCTGAAACTTCTACATACCGAAACCCATGATAGACAAACCGGGGCTGCCAGGTTTCTGCACCGCCGCCTTTTAAAACATAGCGATCGGTTTGAAAGGGAACGTCTACATTAAGGTTGTTAATACCTGACTGGTCTGTCGCGCCATCGGGCTTTGTTTTTTCTGCATACACTACTTGTATTTGTGCGCCCGCTTCTCCCCTTACTTCAATGGCCACCCACCCCGCAATGTTCTGCCCGAAATCATACACTGTATTGCCATTGACAAGCTGTTGAAATTTCACCGGCTTTAGCTGCTGGTTCATCCTTACCGGTGGGATCGTTTGAGGCATTAATTTTCCCAACGGCCCGGCCACTCTGCGCACTGGTTGCCAATTGCTGGTGTCCAACCCTGCCAGGTTCCAGCCATTTATCTCAAGGCGGGCATCGTAATATTCGCCCTGGCGAAGAGAGCTAAATGTGATGGGACCGGTGTGCGCCAGCCAAGAGCCATCGCTGGTTATCACATCGGTGGTGCCATCGGTATACACAATTTCTATCTGGCATTTTAGCGCGGGCCAATTCCGCCAAGGAGCTCTGTCAAAACCCCAGACTTCTTTCGTTACCGAATTATACCAGCCATTGCCCAGCATGACCCCGGCTGCATTGGCCCCGCTTTGAAGAAGGCTGCCAACATCGTGCACAGTATATAAAACGGTTTTGTCGAAGTTGGTGAAGGCCGGATCAAGCACCTGATCGCCTACTTTCTTTCCATTTAAAAAAAAAGCATAGAACCCCGGGGCGGCCACATACAACCGCGCCTGTTGTATTTTTTTTGACACTATAAATTCTTTGCGCAACAAGGGCAAAGGTTCGGTGTAATCTGCTTTTACCTTGTTGATCATATCGAACCGATGGAGGTTGAATTTTTCCAGATCGAAGAGGACGGGCGCGCTGATCCATTGAGCCTTCCACGCTTCGGGCTGTAACAGTGCCATTTCCCAAAAATTAGTTTCGCTGTAATTGCTGAGCGTTCCGTTCCTGTCCCAAATGCGCACTTTCCAATGGTATCGTTGTCGGGCTTGCAGTGGCTTACCCCGAAATGGAATGTGCACCGATTGATCGGAAAGTATTTTTCCTGAATTCCAGCTATCAGCTTCTGCTTCATTGAGTTTAGCGCTATCGGATGCCACCAGTATCTGATAAGCCGTTTGCCGCTGGCCTCTTTGGAGAGCAATGATTTTCCAGGATAAAGAGGGGGTGGCCTCGCTGATGCCGAGCGGATTGGTGGCGTAGTTGCATTGCAGGCCGGTTACTTGTACGGCTTGTGCATGCGAAAAAGACATCGCCACAAAAGGCAAGGCAAGGCTGGCTACTAAACCTATAACCATATATGCAGTTCTTTCAGCCTTTATCCGCAACGGGTAACGTAGTTTTGCTTCCATATTTTCGAATTGAATGTTAATGAATTGCGATGCTACCTGTCTTGCCGGACGTAGCACCTCTTAAATTCAAGGGCGAGCAGCCGCGCATCGTGTACGGCCTTCTGGCGCGATGGATTTTCGCGAACCCAGTTAATCCAGAACGATTCGCTCTCTTCATCCGGTGCCAAAACGGAGGATATAAAAGTAATGGTCCGCTGTGACATCGAAATCAGTGTACTTCAAATTCATGTCATGAGAAAATGTCTGTTCAGTATAAAGGCACAAGACGGCAAAATCTAAACATGCCGCAAACGAATTCTTTTTAACTTCAATCGGTAAAGTGAAAGAACGCGTGCGTTTCAAGTAACATCAAAGGAAACTGAGATTTTTTTGCCGGGCTTCGTTTAATTCCGCTTTCAACGCAATGATCTCAACCTCCAAGACCTTGCGCTGCCGTTTCATCTCTTCCTGCGTTGCCTGGAGCTCTTCCGAATTTTGCCGCATTTCTTCTACCTGTTGTATTAACACATCAGCCCGCTGTTGTGATTCCTCCAGCAAGCGCTTGGTTTCGAGGGCAGTCTGTTGGTTTGATAAGATCGAGGCAATGTTTTCTGCAATCCTTTCAATGAATTCAATTTCATATGTCTCCCACAAATCAAACGAAGCCATTTCGATCACTCCCATAACCATTAACCGTGTCTTAAGTGGGACGATGAGTATATTTTTTGGTGTGGCCTCACCCAGCCCGGAGGTTATCCTTACAAAATCTTTCGGGATTTCCTTTAAGTAAAGGGTCGAACCTTCAAAAACGCTTTGTCCGACAAGGCCTTCACCAACTTCAATACGGTGCTGATCAAATTTTTTCTTTCCGTATGCGTATGTCGCAATACGCTCGAGATACTCTTCACCTGAATCCCTTTTCAGGAGATAGAGGGCACCCTGGTTGGCGTGCATGGTGTTCACCAACTGGCTAATGATCTTATCGGAGAGTACTTCAATATCATCGACCTCTTTTTTAAGGATATCATTGAAGGAAGCAATGCCCTGGTTGGCCCAGTTAATCTTTCGTTGCCGGGACTCTGCCTCGGCCAGTTTGACTTGCGCCTGGATTAAGGAATCTGCGAGTACATCGTCGGCGAACTTCTCGTCGTATTGGACTATTCCCGTTTCCGTCCCTATCTTTGAGGCAAACGAAGTGGCGGCCCTTAACCGTTCAACAAATTGATTGAACGCAATCTTAGTTTGTCCGATCTCTTCGCTAGTCTTTACCAGTAGTTTATCGGGAAATACTCCAGCGGCCAGCTGTTGCATTCCGTCTCGTATTTCCTTAATGGCGCGGGTCAACAAGTTTGAATACACAATAGCCATCAGAAGCCCGGCAATGATCTGCACTACAAAGAGGACGCCCAGAACGATCTTGGTGCGCAGAATCTCCGATTCGTTTCTTTCTATTAAGGCGACGCTGAAATTTTCGAGTTGCGGACGGATCTTGGCAAAACGATTTCGTATTTTCCCCCGAATACCTTCCTGCTCCTTCAGCCCGATTTGCTTTTCAATCTCCACAACGTTGTTGAACTCCCTGCTGTAATTGTCGATTGGGGTAATTAAGCCGGCCAAAGTCGGATCAGCCTCCAGTTGACCTCGAAAGGCGGAAATTCCCGTATTGAATTCATCCTGATAGCGAAGGTCCTTTCTTAAAAAGAAATCCTTCTCGTGACGTCTCAGGGTGAGCATCGCCACCTTATCGAAATTAAATCCGGAATTTTCCACCTGATGGATGGCTTGACGCAGCGCGCCTTCCGAACCATAATCACGGAAGCCTCTTCTTTCCAGCAACTTAACCAGCTTCTCAAAGTCGCTTGAAAGAGAGTCCAACGTTGCAATCAGCGACCGGGTAATGGCTTTGTCCGTTGCACTTAACTTCAATCCTTCAATATCTGAAATAATTGACCGTGCCGGCCTATAACTCTCGCGAAAAGATTCAGCAGAACGGCTTGTTTTACTTTTCAAAAATTCATCGGATTTGTAATCTTCGTGCAGAAACTCTTTCACGGACAATTCCAGGGTCTCCAGATACAATTTAAGCTGGTCAACCTCTTCATTGGTGGCCTTATGTAAAAGAATAGTGTTGATGGAGGAAATCGAAAAGAAAATCAGGAGAACCGACAACAAAAGGATGGATCCAAATGCGGCAAGAAGCTTAGCACGGATCTTTAGGCTGGACAAAAAGTCTTTCATTTAACAAGGCTTGCACGAAGGTTAAAAAGTACCACAAATAAAGAATTAACGACCAAAAACAAACAGAATACGATATTAAGGTATTATTAACACATTGATCATACGTCCGAAATTTTAGGGAGCCGGACAAGTGCATTGATTGGTGAGCATTATCTGTTATCGTCCAGTTGGTAACATAATACTGTAACGCCACAGTGGTACGCGGTGGCGCTAAGCAACGAAAGCTTTTGCTCTTTTTCCAGAAGGTCAAAAATTCTCAATCCTTTATTTATCATCACGGGGTTGACAAAGAAGAGAAACTCGTCAATGTATCCGCCGGCAATCAGCGAAGAGACAAAACCAGCACCTCCATAAACCAAAATATCTTTGCCGTTTTGATTTTTCAATTTTGCAATTTCGTCTGCCAGACTTCCTTTTGCAAGCGAGGTGTTTTTGCCGAAAGGTTTGTCCAGTGTCCTGGTGAAAATAATCTTCGGCATGTGTACCATTTTGCGGGCGAAATCGAATTTAGGGTTGTCGGATTCGAATGCTTCAAAATGATGCACAAAACCCTCTGACATTTTTCTGCCAAGGAGAAGGGTGTCCGAAGTATCGGCAATTTCATTGATGGACTGCCAAAGCTTTTCATCTGATTTTACGCTCCAGTCAAGTTCACCATTTGCTCTTGCAACATATCCGTCAACAGATATTTGTACTTGTAATTTTAGCTTTCTCATAATTGATTGTTTCTTCACACTTTTTAATTAGTCGAAAAACGACTTGCTTATTCCGTTATGACTGCATGGTAATTAAGCGGAAGCCGGTAACGGTGGCAGTGTTTCCCTATTCTCTTGGATCAGCCCATGCCGAACTACATAGCGCTAAATCTCAAAATTTTTTATCCGGATTTCTGTTGTCACGGGCAAATTCTCTTTATTAATTTCGATCTATATTACGCCTATGCAATCTCCTCCGGGTACCGACTTTCAGCATACTGGGATGATGAACACAGCGCTTAAGTTCATCAACAGCACGGGAAGGCACGTTTTCCTTACCGGGAAAGCAGGTACGGGAAAGACGACTTTCCTTAAGAGTCTACCCCAGCGTACCCATAAACAAATTGCCATCGTGGCGCCGACTGGAATTGCCGCGCTTAATGCCGGCGGCACGACAATACATTCTCAATTCATGCTGCCGTTCGGGATGTTTATTCCCGATCGCGCGTACTCGGAGGCGCCGGCAGAGGGCGCCAATTGGTATACGGAATCAGTGCTTGCCCGACGGCATCCGCTGAACAGCGCTCGGAAGCAGGTACTGCGCGCTATCGACCTGCTGATTATCGATGAGGTAAGCATGCTTCGCGCGGACCTTCTCGACGCAATTGACTACCGGCTGCGCTCCGTTCGCAGAAATTTTCGCGATCGCTTTGGCGGAGTGCAACTGTTGCTGATCGGCGACCTTTACCAACTTCCACCAGTACTGAAACGTGAAGAGGAATCGAAGTTAAGGAGATATTATAAAAGCACTTGGTTCTTTGAGTCAAAGGCGCTGCAGCAAGAGGGTTTTGCCTTCATAGAACTCGATAAGATCTTTCGCCAGAAGGACGATTCCTTTATCAACGTGTTGAACAACCTCCGGGTGAATAGTCCGACCGCAGCTGATATTCGCCTGCTCAACGGACATCTTCATACCGCGGAGGAAATTCAAAGCATGCGCGATGTTATTACGCTGACTACTCATAATTACAAGGCCGACGCCCTCAACACTAAAGCACTCCAGGATTTATCTTCGCCGTCGTATTTTTTTAATGCGATCGTTGAAAATGAATTTCCTGAAAGTATGTATCCAGTACCCGGACGGCTGGAACTCAAGGTCGGCGCCCAGATCATGTTTACGCGAAATGACAATGACGACGGTGTTTACTACAATGGAAAGCTCGCGACGGTAACCTCCATCGAGGGGGAAAAGATCACTGTGTCATTGGAGATCTCTAATAAGCCCTACACATTGAGGCGGGCAACCTGGGAGAATAAAAAATATCATGTTGAGGCGTCCACCAGTGAACTTGAGGAAGCTATTGCCGGAACGTTTTCGCAGTATCCGGTGAAGCTTGCCTGGGCCATCACTGTACATAAGAGTCAGGGGTTAACGTTCGAAAAAGCAGTTATCGATGTGGGAGAAGCATTTGCCGATGGTCAGGTGTACGTGGCATTGTCCCGACTCCGGTCCATTAATGGGTTGATACTCCGAACAAGGGTTGATCCGAGGATCGTTAGCACGGATCGTGAAATTGTATCATTTGACCTGCAAAACAACAAGCCGGACTCATTGGCGGCGGAAATTAAAGTCCGGCAAAAGGAATTTCTAAAGCGGGTCATTTACAAAGCCTTCAGCTTTGATGGTCTGATCAAAGAAATCGAATACATTGCTAAAGACCAGGATCCTAAAGTCAGTTTCGAAGAAGTGACAATGAAGCCCGTGCTACGCCAGATGAGCGATGCACTTTTGGCCGAAACAGGGAACACCGCAAAGTTTTGTGAGCAATTGAAGAGTCTCCTTGAATCAACCACGTATGATAATTTTCTGATGCGCGTTCAGAAAGGCGTAGACTATTACAAGATGTTGCTGTGGTCGCAGATCAAGATCCTTACCCAGCATATCGAGGACCTCAAGTCAGCAAAAAAAGTACCCGGTTATCTTATCGATCTCGTCGATCTAGACCAGCTGGTTTCTAAAAAACTTTCAGATATTGATAGTGTGTTTTGCCTGGCAGAAGGGATAATTAAAGATCGTGAGCATTTTGACTTCAGCGCTTTGAAGGCCGAAAGGGCCCGAAAGCGTATAGAAGTCTTGGCCGGTATCGTTAAATCTGTGACGCCCTCGGCGGAGAAGAAGAAAGGAAAGCGCAGAAAAAAAACACTGGACGAACCTAGTACCTACGACATAACGCTGGAGATGTTCCGGAGCGGTATGAGCATCGAGGCGATCGCGCGAGAGAGAAGCTATGCGAAAAGTACCATAGAAGGCCATCTTGCGAAGGCGGTAGAATCAGGCCGAATAGATATTCACGCATTCATTCCAAAGACCGCAGTTGACACGATTTCAGCGGCGCTTCGCGAAATGCCAGAAGGATTCAGCTCCGGAGAGTTAATGGCAAAGCTCGGTGGAGTATTTACTTATTCCGAGCTAAGGGCGGTAATGCATCACATCGGTATCAAGCCGGACGTTCAAAAGGCGCCAGCTGCTGTTGACTGAGTATCCCACTCGCCAAGTCTT
>JANNPM010000095.1:0-5730 GCA_031400145.1 Chryseolinea sp.
GCGCGCTCGGCCCGGCGCTGAAGTTGGTGGCAACCAGCATTGATAATGAAGTGGCGAAGACCACCGCGGAACAAAAAGGTGACTGGAAACCTTTGGTTTTCATTATGACAGATGGCATTCCGACCGACGATTGGCAAAGCGGCCTGGAAGAATTTAAGAAACGTAAAACTGCTTACACCGTTGCGTGTGCCGCCGGTAGCGGCGCAGATTCCAATTTGCTGAAGCAAATCACCGAAAATGTGGTTAGCCTCGACACGGCGGACAGTCAAAGTATTGCAAAATTCTTTTCTTGGGTGTCTGCATCCATCGGCGTAACATCAACCAAAGTCGAGGACGGAGGAAAGGAAGTGACAGGCCTGGGTGAATTGCCTCCTCCACCCTCTGAATTGAACGTAGTAGTTTGATGACCTGGTAAGTCTATTTGTCAGCGCCGTCTTTTACGGTGTTAACTTCTTTTGAATGAGCGACCTGAAGGAGGTAGTAACAAAACTCTTTACCAGCAATACGATCAGTGTCCCTGACCATAAGAAGGGTCTGTTTGAACGGTTTTTACAGGACGAAGATAACAGGGCAGCAATAAATGGGATAATCGAAAATCAGAATTGGCTTATGGCTAAATGGAAACAGTCTGACCGGATAGCAGATATCATTCAGCAACCCGTGCGTATCCTGAATGCTACCATGGGCAAGCCATATGAAGCAAAGTTTGACTTTGAGAAGTTCAATTGGAAAGACATCAAATCATTTGAATTTAATGGATTAGACCAGGTGGGCTTACGTTTTGATGAAAAGACAAAGCAGATCAGCGGAGTGCCTAACAAAAGTGGGGATGTTAAATTCACCTTCAGGTTCAAGTTGGAAGATCAATCGGAAGAAGCTGCTTTCAACGAAAAGACACTGATGTTGATCGTTAATCCCGATCCAAAAACGTTGTGGAAAAATCTTGAAAGCGACAGACAGGATCCTTACTGGAAGGAAGATAATGTAACGATGTTCGCACCATTTAATGACCGAAATATTCTGGTGTCGTCCAAACGTGGGCGTTCTCACGCGAATGTTGGCTCATTCAGAGAAGATGATTTTGCTTTTAGTGATCTGGACAACGGATGGAGCATTGCCATTGTCGCCGATGGTGCAGGTAGCGCGAAATTTTCACGCAAGGGTTCCGCGTTGGCTTGCCAAACATTGTTAGATTACTTTAAGGGTAAACCTGCTATAGAGGGTTTGGCTGAGTTTGATGCCCTGGTGCACCAACATAAAACAGGGCATAATGAAGCGACTCAAAAAAAAGTTAACCACTTTATTTACAACAATCTCGGAAAAGGGGTTTTCCATGTGCATAAGACTTTGGAAGAATTTGCAGCGAAATCGGGAATGGGGTTAAAGGATCTTAGCACAACTTTCGTTTTTACGTTAGTTAAGAAATACGACATAGGATATGCCCTCCTGTCATTTGGCGTAGGCGATTGCCCGATGGCCGTCCTGAACAAAAAAATGTCCAAGGTCATTTTGTTAAATTGGATCGATGTCGGGGAATTTGGCGGTGGTACACGGTTTATCACCATGCCGGAGATCTTCAAAAATGAAAAATTTGCAACGCGATTCGGTTTTCAACTCGTAGACGATTTCTCGTACCTGTTCCTGATGTCCGATGGAATATACGACCCGAAATTTGTCGTCGAGGCGGGTTTGGCCAATATCAAAAAATGGCAGGATTTTGTGGAAGACCTTCGTGGAAAAAATGAAGATAACGCTGTGGTGGATCTTCAGATCGGTAATACCGGCATCGAGAAACAACTTTCAGATTGGATGGACTTTTGGAGCCCCGGCAATCACGACGACAGGACATTAGCTATAGTATTTTAGATGTAATAATGACTATTAATTATTTCTGGTGAGCGTTTCAGCCAAGATAAACTCCGGATCGGTTACCAGGACGGTTACGTCCATTATCGATCCTGTCAAAGTGTATCAATATGTCGACAACGCAGAACCTATGCGCGGCGGGATGAAGGATGTCTATTTTGCCCCTGACAGATCTTATGTGGTAGCATTTTACCGCGACAAGCAGGATTATAATTCAAAGGAACGGCTGAAGAAACTGGTAACGCAATACCATGACAGTTTCTTTAACCGCGAGGGCGGAGAATATTACAAAAGTTTGTATTGCTGGCCAACTGACATGGTTGAACAATCCAATAGAGTAGGTTTGATCGTGCCTGCTTACGATAAGAATTTTTTCTTCAAAAAGGGCTATGCAAATGGCGATGGAATAAAGGGCAAAGAAAAGCAGGGCCTGTGGTTCGCCTCGGCCAAATTTCGGAATAAGCATTTTTCGTTGCGCCTTGATGACAGTGAGCTTGGAAACTGGTTAGGCTATTACCAGATATGTGTCAAAATTGCAAGAGGGGTAAAACGCCTCCACGCGGCCGGTCTCGCCCATTCGGACCTTTCCTACAAAAATGTGCTCATCGACCCCGTCAGCAGATCTGCAACAATAATTGATATTGACGGACTGGTAGTGCCCGGGTTGTATCCCCCGGACGTAATTGGCACCGCTGACTTTATAGCGCCGGAAGTGTTAGCCACAAAGCATCTGGACCTGAGGGACCCTAACCGGAAGCACGCCAACAGAACTACCGACCTGCATGCATTGGCAGTGATGATATACATGTATCTGTTGTACCGTCATCCTTTGAAAGGCGGGAAGATCAATTCCATGGATACGGAAAAGGATGACCTTCTGTCGATGGGAGAAAAGGCATTGTTTATCGAGCACATTTCGGATGCATCCAACAGGGTGAAGGTTGATCAGTTATCAAAATGGTCATTGCCATGGGCTGATCCTGGGAAGCTGCCCTATTCCATTACCGGCCCTTATCTAAAGACTTTGTTCGATCAGGCTTTCGTCGCAGGACTCCATAATCCGAATGCGCGGCCCAACGCAGATACGTGGGAACACGCTTTGTTAAAGACAACCGACCTGATGCAGCCTTGTGCCAACAAGCTCTGCGAGCAGAAGTGGTTCGTATTTGATAACACCACATCTCCTAAATGCCCCTTCTGCGGAACGCACATTAAGGGAACATTACCAGTGCTTGATCTATATTATCAGTTTAAACCCGCTGTTTGGAAGCCTGAAAATCATCGTTTGATGACTTACAACAATCAATACCTTTTTCAGTGGCATGTGAACAGACACATCGTGCGAAGCGAAAGGCTTTCTGCGGAACAGAAGGTGCCCGTTGGGTACTTTACCTTTCACGACGGTAAATGGGTTTTTGTAAATCAAAAGCTTGCCTTCTTAAAGGATTTGACGGAAGACAAGGAAGTAGCAATAGGGACGATGGTGGAAATAACGGACGGCAAAAAATTGCTGCTGTCCGGCGAAGAGGGAGGAAGAATAGTGATCGTGACAATGGCAAATAAATAGAACGTCTATGGCTACTTTTGCAATGCTTAACGTTTAATATTGGAATATTTTACAATCAATTACGCATACTAAAACCATATATAAAATGAGACTCAAACCAGCTGGCATTTTTATCACTGTTGCGATCATTGCGCTGCTTGCTTATTTGGCGTTTAGACCCCGTACATCCGAGCCCGCAGCGGAAGGAGAGAACCTGGAAGAGCAATCTGCTTTACCTGAGCGTGACACGAGTGGCAGCTCCTCCACTGAACTTCGGCGTCCGGCCGCTGTCCCGGCCGAAAAGCCGGAAGAGCGGGAATTTGTTTATACGCCAGAGAAGCCCGAAAATGGCACCCTGCGTGGTGTCGTTGAGTTAGGCGCCACAGGATTCAACTCCTTCCTGATCAATCTTGATAACCAGAGGCGATGGGAAATCATCTCAAAGGATTTTGGGGAATCTCTTGCCTATGAAGGCCTTGCAACTACCGAGGATATCCGCAGTGGCTTAAAGAAGTACATCGGAAACATGTTCGATAAGGGTGTTGCAAAGAAGGACATACACTTTGTAATTTCATCTGGCGCCCAAAAAGAGCCCAAGACTACTATTATCGGTAATGAATTAAAAAAGATGGGATATGTCGTTAACAATGTCTCACCCGAGGAGGAAGCTAAACTTGGACTACGGGCAACCGTACCGCCATCTTTTATGGATAACTCGTTTATGATTGACATCGGATCGGGGAATACAAAAGTATCGTGGGACGAAAGCGGCACCCTTAAGTCTCTGGAACTCCCGGGAGCAAAATACTATGAGAAAGGAAGCACTGATGATGACGTTTACAATACTGTCAAGGCACAGATCAGTAAAATTCCCGCCGATAAACGGAACGTGGGATTTATTATCGGAGGTGTTCCTTTTACTTTAGCAAAGCAGCACCGAAAGGGAGAAGAAAGATATACCGTGTTGAAGCCTGCCGATTACTATAAGGCGGCTGATAAGAAAATGGGTGCAGGTCTTAATATTTACAAGGCGGTCGTAGACGGAACGCAAACAGATACTTTTGTATTTGACTGGGACGCGAATTTCACGATCGGGTTTCTGCTGGGATTGAACAAATAGTTTTTCGATCATGAGTTTTTTGAAGCAGCTATTGAAGCCGTTCGTGGAATTCGACGCGGAAACGCAGCAGGAGCTTAAAAAAGATATTCCGGCACCAGCCGCTGCTTCACCTGCTAAACCAGCGCCGATCCCTGCTGCTTCGCCCACCCAGGAAACTCATCATCCCGTTGTCAAGGATAGCCAGAAGGTTAGCAGTGTTGACCAAACACCAGTCTATTCTCCTGGCGGAACAATAACAGGCCCGTTACCGGAGCATCAAGAATATTTTGAAAAATTGGTGGAAGAGGCGAATCTCAGGAATCTGCTTTTCAACGGTGCTGATTTTAAAGAGTTCGTTGACAGTAAACTGGATATCGATGATATAGCGGACGAAGCACTTAAATACAAGACTGCCTTTAACATTCTAAAGGGTTCCGGACTTACAAAAGAAAAGCTCCTCTCAACAGGACAAGAATACCTTAACATTATAGGGCGAGATCTGAATACGTTCCTGAGTGCTTTTGCCCATCAGTATAAAAAGGAGGTGGGTAAGAATGAAGCGCTGATACAAAAGAGAGCTGAGGAATTGCAAGCGCTTACACAAAAGGCTACAGCTTTGAAAAAGGAGATTAACCAGCTCACGCAGGAGATATCTTTAACAAAGGACAAGCTCAATACCCACAAGAATTCCTTCCTTTTAGCGGGAGAGAACAAGCAAAAGGAAATTCAGACCGAGTTGCAAAAGATCGCTCAGTACTTCTAAAAGGCAACTGACCTAACTGACCTACAACTGACCTAAACGTTTCTGCGCCTTAGCGGTTAATGATTACATTACGACGCAAATCTACCCTTAAATGGAGTTTATCGATTATTATAAGATTTTAAAGATTGATAAGGACGCCTCTGAAGAAGATGTTAAAAAGGCGTATCGCAAATTGGCACGGAAGCTTCACCCTGATCTTAACCCAAAGGATAAGGATGCCCATAAGAAGTTTCAGCAAATAAATGAGGCTAACCAGGTTTTGAGCGATCCAGAGAAGAGGAAGAAATACGATAAGTACGGGAAAGACTGGGAACACGCTGAACAATTCGAACAACACCGCAATGCGCACCATTCATCGTAAGCACCCGGCCGTCTACATCTTTACACGGTGCTGGGGTATGTGTTGCTTTGTGAAAAAGCAATCACATGAGGAACACACAAGAAAAAATGCAGGCC
>JANNPM010000101.1:0-2703 GCA_031400145.1 Chryseolinea sp.
CGAGGTCCATGGCAACTTCTCTGTTGCGCGTAATCCGGGCCGCTGTCCGGCACAAGGGCTGCCAGGAGTCCGAATAGATCTTTTCAAAAGAAACCTGTTTGTCTCCGGCAATAAAGAAAATCGAGCCACGGGTATGCTTGGTCATAGATTGCGGGCGCCATCAATATGAATTCAAATGTGGTGAACAGTTGCGACTTGAACAACTGGGATCAAAGGGAATTTGTGATAAAAACATTAAGGAATGAAGAAGAAAAAATTAAATTTTTGAAATTGGTTAAAGCGTTTGTGCGTAACGATAGGTTTAGGGTACATGTCAGATAGCGCATTATTCGCAGCGCTTTTTCGCTGCAGTGCATCACGGCCAGAAATTTTTTTTCAGATATTATTTCAACATTCGGGCCCTTGATGGTCGGCATTTCAAAAAATGAATTGTTCCATTGTCATCCTTTGCGTGCATTTCAAATGGTCGGGTTAAGCAGCACCTTCAACTCTGTTTGTGCAAGCTTGGCGACTTTTTTCCATTGAACGTTCATGTGTTTTACCCGCAGGTAAAGCATGTTTTGGGCCCCTCTCTTAATCCCGCGTTGTCCCGGGAGTTTAAATCGCTTTTGTACGACCGATCAGTGATATGCTATGAAATGATGTATTTATCGTATCTTTGTTGAACACGTTATAAATGATGATACGCTATATTAGATTGTAGAACTTTTTTAGGTCTGAGGTGAACGAACTTCAGGATATTTTTAACAAAGGCTCCCATACCTCTCAAAATTTTTCGGGGTGCTTGTATTTTTTAAATTGTAATAGAGGTAATAGTCCAATGGTCATATTTTGCTGTCAATAGTTCATCTTAAAAAATGAGGATTTTTTAAATAACATTAAACGTATCCGGATGCGGGATACGCTCACATGAAATGGCTATGCACCTGTTCACCCAAAGTGATGATAATTTGGTCTGGCCATTCCATGTGACAACTAAAAACAATTGTTAACACATGAAACCAAGCGCATTGTTTTTTAAATAGAAAATCCATGAAAAAACTTTCAGTGTTGTTTTCAATTTTGCTTTGTGTCGTAGTGAGCCCGGTTCATCCCTTGAACAATCAGCAGTCTGTTTATGCAATCCATACTATGTTCATTTACAATTTTATCAAATACATAGAATGGCCTGTCAATAATGAAAAAATTGTGATAGCCGTTTGGGACAATCCATCCGCGGCAGAAGAGATTGAAAAAATGGCGAAAATGAAATCCACGCCGTCGCGGAGTATAAGTGCGAAAAACACCAAAGACGAAAATGAGCTTGCCACGTCCAATCTCATTTTTGTTACCTCAGGTAGCGCCGGGCGGTTCTGGAAGGCATCCGAAAAACTTAAATCAAAACCTATACTGATTGTGACCGAAGACCCCGACTTAATAGATAAAGGCGCGGGGGCATGTTTTAAAATTGTCAGCAACAAATTGAAATTCCAACTGAATGTTGCAATGCTGAAGGCAAACGGCCTGAAGGTAGCCAGCAATCTGGAATCATTAGCCGTTAAATAAAATCGTTACGAACACAACCAATCATTATGAAGAAGCTCCTACTCTTATCTGCTTTTGTTCTTGTATCTGTCTTTACTATCGCACAGTCAGATGCGGAGTCAGACAGTTTATATTCGCTCTCTCTGGAAGAGCTGCTGAACGTAACCATTACCACGGCCTCCAAGCAAGAGGAAAGCATCACAGATGCTGCCGCAATAGTGTCGGTCATTACCCAAAAGGAGATTGAGGCTTATGGTGCCATTTCGCTGGCCGAGCTGCTGGACCGCACGACCAACACCTATTTTTCCAGCGGTTACACTTATCGCGACAACATGCTTTCCATACGCGGGAATGTATCAGCCAACTCTAATACCAATGTGCTTATCCTCATTGACGGACGACCGTTCAGGGAAAGTTTGTTCAATGGGTTGAATGCCTCAGTTTATGCCTCGTTTCCTTTGGAGCGCATTGATAGAATCGAGATCATACGAGGCCCCGGTTCCATTCTTTACGGCACCTGTGCCTTGACGGGCGTGGTCAACATCATTACTAAATCATTGGATAAAACATCGCCTCTTTCGGCCAGCTTCCGCTACGGTTCTTTCAACACCTTGCAAGGTACCCTGGCCGCGGGAAAAAAAATCGGGAAGCTGGAACTTACCGCAGGGGCTAATTTCTGGAACACCGATGGATGGGAGTATAAAACTGTGGGTGAGCCCCTGACTTTTCAAAACCCTATGACGGGAGAATCTATGACCATCAATCCCAATGCCGACAGCCTGGATTTATACAAAAAGAACTTTGGTTTAAACGTGGGCGCAAAAGTAGGCAATCTGAAAGTATCGCTCAATTATCTTCAGAGCGAACAAGCCAACATGGGGGCTGAGGCCTTCTGGTTAAACTTTTTAAATAGTCCGGGCATCGATTACAACACTGAGTTTTCAGCCAACATCAAAAGACTTATGCTCGATGTTGGCTATGAGAAGCAATTCAGTAAAAACTGGCAGACGACTTTTAACCTTACTGCCAATACATTGGACCTGAACAGGAAGTATGATGCCTTCCCCAACTATAATGATAATGGAAACTCGTTGGACAACCTGCTGGAAGTAACCAACTATATTAAGCCTTTTGAGAATGCCAGCCTCATCGTCGGAGGGCTCATAAACTGGCAGACCG
>JANNPM010000192.1:0-4290 GCA_031400145.1 Chryseolinea sp.
CTAGTGTAGTGGCAATTTAATTATGAAACATAATGTTTAGATAATTTTTTATCGGCGTCCTGTTTAGTGAATTTCCATTCTATTGTACATTTTTTCTTGTTTCTATTCTCGGACCATTTCTTCACGTCTTTAGCTAATTTGTTTTTATCGGCAATTCGGCCACCAGTACACTGCCGATCCATAATGTTGATTTCTATTTCGGCCATGTTAAGCCAACTTGCATGCTTGGGGGTATAAATGAACTTTATTCTTTTCATCAACTTAGCAGCCTGTTGGGCTCCAAAGGTTTCTACGAGCGACCCTTCAAAATGTGTGTTTAAATTGTCTAGGACTATTTGAACACATTTGGCATCAGAAAACTGTATCTCTACCAATTCCCATATAAAATATGCAAAGTCTGCTTTGGTTCTGGTATCGGTGACTTCACAGTAGCGTATTCCTGATTTGGGTTCAACAGCAACAAATATATTGCACGTTCCCTTTCGTTTATATTCATAATCATATTTCTCAACACTTCCAGGTTTGGCGGGAATTGGGATTCTGATGTCTTTCAATAATTGCTTACTTTTTTCATCCATGCAAATCATAGGAATAAATGGGTCGTAAGGTGCTTTATACAAATCTAATAGACGATACATTCTTGATCGGTATTCTTCATCTATCTTTTGAATACACCACATTTTTCTTAACCAAGGCTTACATTCATTTTTTTTAAAGCCAATCGGACTGATTCTCTGTTTATTGTTTCAAATCCTGGCTTTTCATTCAATTTTTCAGTTAACAAACGAATCGTCCACCGTTTCCTTCCAGACGGACAAGGACCACAAGCAATTGCAGCCAATTCTGCTTGTTGATCTGTATTATATTTTACTGGTTGTCCAGGTCGTTCTTCCTCATCCAGCGCTTTTTCAATACCCTGCTCTAAATAACGAGTCTTTGTACGCCAAATAGTTATTCGATCAACACTTAAGAAATCCTCTATTTCCGAGTGCTTTTTACCCTTGTTTAGCAGCAAAAGAATATTTATCCTGTTAAATACCCTCAAACTCAGTTTTGCGGATGTCTTCTGACTTTCCAGATATTTTAATTCCTTTTTACTTAACTTGAATTGTGTTATCATTTGTACGGGGTGAAATCGTACAAATTTACAAAATGTTTCTAAATTAATTTGTCAATACACTAGACCGTTCAATCCTCGTTTGACATAAGTGTGCACATCTATATCTGGATGTTGTCGAACGTAATCTCTAACTGACTCTACGCCATGATCATCATCTAATTCTGCCATACTATTTGGAGTTGAGCAGATAGTAGGCTACATCAAAAGCATCCTGCTGGTATTTCTTGGATGGTATTATGGAACACGTGCTTTTTTTAAGAAAAGCTTTTGTAGTCTGAGGGGCCACAAACTCAACTTCTATCTTTTCATACAACTGGATGATCCCTTCCAGTTTAAAAGATACAGGGGAGGGAGCCATCATTCCCTTACCGTTTTCATTTCTCTTACAAATGGCAATCCTATCTGGTTTGATGGTGTCAAATGCAATGTTAATTTGGTCTCTAAATTGTTTTACCTGATTAGAGCTGTAGATGTCTTTAATCTCGTAGGTAGTTCCCTCAGTACTCTGTGTAATTGTTCCATCCGTCTGTTTAGTTAGGACCACGAGAATAGCCTCGCTTGATTTGATTTGGATTCCGAGTACTTTCATAGTTTTTAAGTCTTAAATGACTACTGCCTGCATTGATCGTTATTGAAATCAGGTCACGATTTGGACCATTTAAGCCTACAGCACGTCCGACATATGCCATCTCTCCATCAAATATCTCAATAATGATTTCGCCAATCATCTGAAGTTAATGCAGTGCATATCTCGAATTCGAAGGATTAATTCCTTTGACAAAGGATGTGGGGCCTTTGCGTTCCAGTGATGGTCAAATTTGTGTGATTCCTAGTGGGCTAGTGATCGAGTGGATCGGGTGGGTCAGGGAATCATTACTAAAGTAAGTAAAATTCGGTCAAGCGGCAATACCCGACAATGGTCAAATCTCTATCACGAGATTTTTCTCGAACCCATTATAAGGCTCATTCATATAGCCATGAGGATTACAAAAAACCTTTGTTGTACCGACGTCATATTTTATCGGCACGTGTATGTGACCGTGAATCCAGAACTGAGGTTGATACTGTAATATCATCGGCTCAAGGTTGGATGCATAAGCGGATGAAAGAGTATCATTTTTGTATTCCTTTGGAATCGACATGGGACTCGGAGCGTGATGCGTCACGACAATGTTCTTCTTGGTAGTTGACGACTCAAGACTTGATTTAAGCCACTTCAATGAAGCTTGATGTAATACATACGTATCGATCGAACGCAACTTGGAATATGAGGGATCTCTCCTGATCATTTTGTAATCATTCATTTTACTCTGACAGATACTCCCATTGAGCCTGGAATCACCGAGCAATGCAAAGTCAGTCCAAAGTGTTGCTCCATGGAAAGTTACATCGTCTATTACAACAGCTTTGTTTTCCAAAACATGAACATTCGAATCAGAAGCCGCATTTCTTATTGTATTTAATGTTTTAGGATAGCTTCCTTTATAGTACTCATGATTTCCCAAGACATAAATAACCGGTACATCCGTAATGGTTGATTTGATCCACTCAATGCCTTTCGTTCCAAGGTTAATGTCACCAGCAAGGATAACGAGATCGGCACCTTCAAAGGATATGTCCATGAAGCCAAACTCCTGATGTAAATCGCTGATGACTTGTATTTTCAAATTGAATTGAAAAGTAATCTTTTTTCTACTGATTTATCTCGGATACAATTATTGACATACTACACTTATGTTAGTAAAGAACAGGCTCTCTTTCGAAAGCCTGTTCTATGAAATTCACATTACCGACCTGGCTAAAACCGTTTCGGCAATATTCTCAGGTACCAGTTGATACCGGCAAAACGTGAGAGACGAGGAAGCACGCCCGGACGACACGGTTCGGAGTGCTGTCACGTAACCAAAGAGGCTAGCTAACGGAACCTCAGCATCGATCCATTGCGCGTTGGCTTTCATGCCTATTTCGCGAATGATACCACGCCTTCTGTTCAGGTCACCGGTTATCGCTCCGGTGTATTCTTCAGGAGTAATGATGTCGACGCGCATCACGGGTTCAAGAAGTTTGGGCGAAGCTTTCTTCGCTGCTTGTTTAAAACCTAATGATGCCACCAACTCAAAATCCTGCGCATGCGAGTCCTGTTCATGGATGCTACCATCAAATAGTCGTACACGCATTGACTCCAACGGATATCCTGCCAAAACTCCATTCTTCATCGCTTCCTCAAAACCTTTCTTCACAGAAGAAATGAAGTCTCTGGGAATTGCTCCGCCTTTTACATCGTTGACGAATTCCAACCCTATGGCACCATTGGTTACCGGAAGTAACTCAAAGTGGATCTCGGCAAAACTTCCACTGCCTCCGTTCTGTCGTTTAAAAACTTCCCGGTGCAATACTGGCTGCGTTAACATTTCACGGTATGCGATCTGGGGTTGTCCCTTCGTGATCTCAACACCGTAATCTGCCGCGAGTTTTTCCATCACCACTTCAAGATGCAATTCGCCCATTCCTCTTAATATGGTCTGGCCTGACTGTGCATCCACCTCCAGCTGCAACGTTGGGTCTTCATCCAACAACCTGGATAATGACTGACTGAGCTTACCCGATTCTTTGGCCAACTTCGCTTCAATAGCGTAACCAATCACAGGGGTAGGAAAATCCATACTCTCCAGTTGTATCGGATGCTCAGGGACAAACAATGAATCGCCTGTCTTAGCATCCTTCAATCCTACCAAAGCACCAATGTCTCCTGCTTGAAGCGTTTCCAAAGGTTCCATTCTGTCAGACAGAACACGTAGTAACCGACTAACACGCATCGACCTGCCAGTGCGGCTGTTCTGTATTTGATCCCCACTCTTTATAGAGCCAGAATAAATCCTTAACAACACGAGCTTGCCGACATAATCATCAGTGATCACTTTAAACACGAGTCCCGTAAAAGGCGCACCGACATTCGTTTTACGTGTGATGCTTTCACCACTATCCGGATGTATTCCATTTATCTCTTCGATATCAGCCGGTGAAGGCAGATATTAACCGTCTCATAATAGAAACTACATTTAAGCTGCATACTTTGTTGATTCTGAATTGAAGTATGCAATAACCCGCTCCGGGGATTTCTGTATCATCCGTAGATGTGATGTAACTATGTCTTGTAAATCTTTTGGTGA
>JANNPM010000193.1:0-3011 GCA_031400145.1 Chryseolinea sp.
CTGCGGCCCATCCATTCAGTAAAAACTATTACCTGATTTTCTGAAAGATCAGGTATCGCATCGATCTTATTGATTTTCACGGAATAGATTCCCCATGCGAATAGCCCAATGGCAACCATCAGCACTAAAAACCTGTTGCGAAGTGAGAATGAAATTAAACTTTCAATCATGACTTAAAATGAAAAATGTAAAAAGTGGAATGTTGTATTCGCTAGAACAAAGCGATTACAGGAAGAGAATGGAATCCCTTCAAAACAGAATGGAAAGAAATCAGATTAAGAAAACTTGATGTTCGACCGTAAGGTCGCAAGATCGCAAAGGCGGATCGTAGTTGTAATATTTAATGCGTGAGATCGGTGAAACCGGGATGACTTCTGATATAAGAACTACAGGTTGCTCAATGTCCATTGGAGCAGGAGCAACGATGTGAATGTGTTCGATTGATCCTTTGAAATCAGTTCCTTCGTGATAGACAAGTTCATCTTCACAGCAAGCTGGTTTCATGTGCTTGTGGCAGGCAGGCAAAGCTTTTTCTTTCTGGCAGCTATCAGCTTTACCGAACAAAGCAATGTTTTGAACCTCGCCCATACAGATATGCATACCGACCATAAAGCTGGTCGAGGAGACCAGTACCATAATGGCAAGGATAACGGCTGATATGGAACGGATTGCTTTCATTAACTACTCAAATGTAACGGATTTTATAGACAATAGATTTATACTTTAGATTTAATCAGTTATAAAATTCCTTGAAATCCTCCCTAAACAGCATGATTTCAATGGTTTTCCAGGCCTTAACCCAAGCCCTGTTCTTAAGATATCTTGAAATCCAGGACTCCTTTTTTCGCCAATTCTCTTTCCCGGACAAGGGCGTACATAACCGGCAAAACGATCAATACGAAAATTGTCGAAGTCAAGAGTCCAAACACAAATGGAATAGTGATGGGCCTCATTACGTCACTTCCTGTTCCGGTAGCGAAGAGCACTGGCATCAATCCAATAACATCTACCAATACAGTCATAAGCTTCGGTCTTAACCTTTGCACAGCACCATCATAGACGGCTTCCTCAATATGTTGATTGGTTACTTGACCTGTAACGTGATTCTTAATTTTAAAATGCAAAGCATTGTTAAGATAAACCAACATGAGCACACCAGTTTCAATGGCTACTCCGAACAAAGCAATAAATCCCACAGCGACAGCTACAGAAAAATTCACATCAAAGAAGTAAAGGGAGTAAGCGCCACCAACCAGAGCCACCGGTATACTTGAAATTACAATGAGGACTTCGCGTAAATCTTTGAAGGTAAAATAAAGGATGAAAAGTATGATAAGCAGAACAATTGGAATGATGATCATCAACCTGTTTTGGGCCCTTACCTGATTTTCATATTGTCCGCTCCATTGCAGATAATATCCTTTCGGTAAATTTTTAATAGCATTTTCGAGCCGTTCTTTTGCCTCAGAGACAGTACTACCCATATCCCGGCCTCGCACATTAAAAAGGAGTGTACCTCTTAACATCGCATTTTCAGAATTGATCATGGGCGGTCCTTCCTCTATACTAATATCAGCAACAGCTGATAATGGAATTGGCCCAAGAGCAGGCGATTGAACTTGCAAATTATTCAGAAGTGTAATAGAGCTTCTGAAATCTTGGGCGAAGCGCACATTCACTGAAAATCTTTCCCTTGCTTCAATGGTTGTTGTTGCATTCATACCACCCAATGCGGTTTCAATAAACATATTGAGGTCATCCACGGTAAGGCCGTAACGTCCGATAACTTCCTTTTTTATTTTAATGTCAACATATTTCCCGCCTACAATGGGTTCAACATAAAGATCAACCACGCCATTAAGTCCCTCAAGTTGCTTTTTAAATTCATGCGCTAGAATGTTAATTGAGTCAAGGCTCTGACCGTAAATTTTAACTCCCACATCGGTGCGAATACCCGTTGAAAGCATATTGATCCTGTTAATGATCGGTTGCGTATAGCTATTGATAACACCGGGGATGCTAAGCTTGCTGTTTAATTCTCTGATGATATCTTCTTTTGTAATTCCATCACGCCATTGTTTCTGAGGTTTTAAAATGATGATCGATTCAATCATACTGATGGGCGCATTATCCGTGGCTGTATTAGCTCTTCCGGCTTTTCCCAAAACATTATCAACCTCGGGTATTGTTTTAATGATTTTGTCCTGTACCTGTAAAAGACGTTTTGCTTCATTGTTGGAGATATCAGGTAGCGTAACAGGCATGAACAACAAAGATCCTTCGTCTAACGCTGGCATAAATTCTGTTCCAAGATTTAGCACCAATGGAATGCTTCCTAATACCAACATCAGGGCAAGCGCGAGTGTAATTTTTTTCCATTTCAGACACCAACGGATAACAGGGCCGTAGATCCACATGAAGAAACGACTTACCGGATGTTTGCTTTCCGGTCTGATTATTCCTTTTAATAGGAATATCATAAGAGCAGGTACAAGCATGATGGCAACTAAACCGGAGCCTAGCATGGCAAAGGTTTTACTAAATACCAACGGAGAAAATAGTTTGTGTTCCTGACCTGTGAGAAATAATATTGGACTGAACGAGATAAGAGTAATTAGAATAGAACTCACGACAGCCCTACCAATAAGCTGCGATGATTTTCCTATTTTTTCCTCCCTTGTTGCTTCCATGATTAATCTATTTCTGCTTCCCCGCTTAATGATTTCATGGCATTCTCGACCATTACAATACCCGCGTCCACAAGATCTCCCACCGCTAGTGCGACACCTGCTAATGACATGATGTTAGAAGTTATGCCAAACCAATTCATTAGAATGAAGGCAAACAAGACCGAGACGGGAATTGTGATTATATTAACCGTCTCATAATAGAAACTACATTTAAGCTGCATACTTTGTTGATTCTGAATTGAAGTATGCAATAACCCGCTCCGGGGATTTCTGTATCATCCGTAGATGTGATGTAACTATGTCTTGTAAATCTTTTGGTGA
>JANNPM010000195.1:0-4655 GCA_031400145.1 Chryseolinea sp.
TCACCAAAAGATTTACAAGACATAGTTACATCACATCTACGGATGATACAGAAATCCCCGGAGCGGGTTATTGCATACTTCAATTCAGAATCAACAAAGTATGCAGCTTAAATGTAGTTTCTATTATGAGACGGTTAATAAATGAAGCCATTGGCGATTGCGGAGCCACAAAGAAGCTATGCCCGTTATTGCAATTCGGTCTGAACTGAGTCTCTATTAGCGGTTTTTGTCAGTATACGGAAACCCCTTGTGTGCTAAACCCAACCACCGTTGAGGTGTCTTCGATTGCGATAGTGTTTACAAAGCGCCACTCACAGGCTACTGCTCCTGGACCAAATTCAACCAAGATATAACCTCTTCTGGATGCATCCAAGTATTTGAGGTCGTCGATGAGGAGCGTAGTGGATTGTTCAAATCCTCCAATAATTTCAGCGCTGGTCCCGAAAACAGATTCAAATCCCGGTGAAGAAACGGATGGTGTAGCAAACTCCTCACCTTCCACCTTCCCCTGACTATTTTTCAGATCCGAATACCATGCATTGTGGGTATCCCCTGCAATCGAAACAAGTTTTTTGCCTTGAGCAAAGCCAAATACAAATTCACGTTCAACGGGATATCCATCCCAGGCGTCAAGATTATAAGGAAGAACCGTTTTAACTCTTGCTACTTCTGCAGGTGTAAGGGCAGGGTCACCTTGCAGGATGCGTATTTTGATTGTTGATAATTCTGTAACGGCTTGGTTGTAAGCCGCAAGAAGTTCAGGCGTCGCACCGGAAGATGTCAGTTGAGCGATTAGCGTAAGCAGTTCTGCTGGAACGAACATTTTACCCATCAGCACCTGAGATCCGAGAACCTGCCATTCCGCTCCACTGGAAGCAAGCTGACCAGCAAGCCAGCTTCGTTGCGTATGCCCGAGAATGGTTCGGGAAGGATTTTGCCAGTCGGTCAGGAACGCCCCAGTATTAAAAGATCCGTCCTCACTGAAGTAATTGCTATAACTCAGTTGTTTATCTCTTCCCGCCAATCGCGTATCAAGCATAATCAGGTTGACGAGATTCCCAAATTGAAAGCTACGGTATATTTCCCTTTCATTGGAAATGTCAGCGGGAAGGTATTCGTACCATGCTTTTTGTGCAGCCATTTTCCGCAGCTCGAAATCGCCTTCCGAGGCTTGATGATTTTCGGCCCCATCCTTAAAGGCATCGTTTGCCAGTTCATGATCATCCCAAACACAAATGAAAGGTTTCATCTGATGTGCTAATTGCAACTGCGAATCCTGCCGGTATTGTTTATATCTTTTGCGATAATCCTGAAGCGTCACGATCTCAGTTGATGGTTTGTGAACACGACCAAGGGCAACAGTATCTCCGTTGCTTCCATACTCGTCTTTTCCATATTCGTAAATATAGTCCCCCAGGTGAACAACGACGTCCGCTTCTGATTCTGCAACCGCGCCGTAAACATTGAAAAGCCCTGATTGAAAATTAGAGCATGAAACCACTGCCAGGGCGACACTTGAAACACCCGCTCCGGAAGGCAAAGTCTTCGTTTTACCAATTGCGGATTTAATTTTCGCAGATTTGTTTCTGAAACGATAGTAATAAACATTCGAAGGACTAAGCCCTTTAACTTTAATGCTGACCGTGTAGTCGTTGACTGCCAAGGCTGCCAGCGAACCGCGCTGAATTACATGACCGCAACCAGGATCATCAAACACTTCCCAAAATACAATGGGATCGTGCTGATCCTTTCGTGAAGGATTATATCGAGTCCATAATATTACGCTGTCAGTTCCAGGATCAAAGCTTGCAATTCCTTCATTGAAACCGTTTTCACCCTGAGGAGGGCCGGGTTGTAGATCGTCGTTACAACTATTCAGTATTGGCAAAATGGCAAGACCACCGGCCATCAGTGCGGAATCTTTGATAAAGTCTCTTCGCTTGATTTGAGGTAAAGTTCTGTTTTCCATAGATCTGTATTTAAGGTTGGCAAGAGCAAAGTACTAATCCGAAAAAGTCCTTCTATTAGGGGTCGATGATTTAATTATTACTGATTCGGTTGGAATGAACAAAAAAATGGTAATTCCTTCATATCAGCATAGCATTGCAGCATTCTTCGGAATGTTAGAAGTTCAAATAGCGACGACTAATCCAGGATTTGCAGATCCGATTTTGTCTTGCGCTGTAGGATAATAACTTGCTATTGCATCAGAAAGTCTTTGGATCAACCAGCAACAATCGCCACGATCATTGGAGGTACATTTGACTACATGAATCCACCCTTTTTTAATATCGACTTGATAGAAATAAACTCCTCCACCTATCGCTGCCGCAGTCCAATCATTCTGATAGATCATAGTGAACTTTTTCTTCGAGTGTAAATTTAAGGCGCTAGTGACAAGACAGGATGTATTTAGTTCCATCAAAAGAGATAGTCCTTCTTCGTTCCAAAAAGCAATGTTCCCATCTGATAAAAATCATGCTAGCCAATCAAGGGATAACGAAGCAATCTTTCAAATCATAGTACAAGTTTATTTCAGAATTCTTTATTTTTAGACTACCCCTACGGGCCTGATTCAATGATCGTTTTGAAATAACTTTGGAAACAGCGAGCGATCCTGTCTTGAATGCGGTAAGAAATTAAGCGGTCGAAGTTTTGCAACGTCAACATATGCTAATCCGGTAAAACAACAAAACACAAAAATATCGCGGACTTGCCCTATCCTTACAATATCAAATTTTTTCATAAGTAGTTTATTAAGCTCGGCGCCAGATAACACTGGTGGTTCGAGATCTTTTTTCGTCATCTTAAAGCCAAAAAATGGATCACGCTCCAGCCAACCATTTTTAATGCAGATGCGAATAATCTTTTTAAAATTTGTGAGATACTTGATTGTGCTATTATGATTACAATTACGCGATGTCTTCAGCCAGAACTCGTAGTCGGTAATGAAATGATATTTCAGTGTCGACAGGGAAATATCTCTCTGGTTGTATTGGTGCAATATAAAGTTACTCTGACCAGAGCCATTTCACACGCATTTTTAAACAACTACCAAAAGGAACCCCTCATCCTACAGGAAAAAGTCACGCAAAATGTAAATTCTATACCAAACGTAAATTATATTCTATTTATCGTGTCCAGCTCGGGGTAACATTGTACGCTACAATTGACCCATGAGTGTAACAAGAATCTTGATTTTCAGTCTAACCACCCTTGTCTTTGTATTGTTTGTACCTGTCAAGATCTTGGCGCAGGATATTACGATTCGACTCTTTGTTTTATCATTCCCTCGATTTAAGAAACAAAGAAGATTAAAAGATATAATGCAACAAAAGCTGATTTGCGAAAGTATTCTTTAAAAGATCTGTTAGTCTACTTTTTGAAGTTGGACACATGGGGTTTCGGCGGACCTGTTGCCCTTATTGGCTACATGCATCGTAATTTGGTAGAAGAAAAAAAATGGATCAGTGAAGATGATTACAAGGAAGGCCTTGCGCTCTCTCAACTTGCACCAGGTCCTCTAGCCGCTCAACTTTCTATTTACATAGGGTACATTCACTACGGCGTTTTGGGCGCATCGCTTGTTGGACTTGCTTTCGTAATACCCTCGTTCTTAATGGTCTTGGGCATTGGCTATGCGTATGTTTCCTACGGTGGCCTGCCGTGGATGCAGGCCATATTTTATGGGGTCGGTGCTGCGGTGATCGGCATCGTAGCGATTGGTAGTTATAAGCTTACTACAAAAAGCATTGGAAGGGACAAACTGATGTGGGTCATCTTTATTGTGCTGGCCATTGCAACATTCATAACTGAACAGGAAATACTTTGGCTAATACTACTGGGCGGATTTGCGGTTTGGTTTGCCAAAGCTCCACCCAAATGGCTAAGCTCATCGACCAACGGAATGCTACCAATAGCTCTTCTGCAACTTCAGCCTGTTGCAATGCAGGAAAAGCTAATTCAAATCGCCTGGTTCTTTACAAAGGCAGGTGCATTTGTCTTTGGAAGCGGTTTAGCTATTGTGCCATTCTTGTACGGTGGTGTGGTGAAAGAATACGGGTGGTTGACCGAGCAACAATTTATCGATGCGGTTGCTGTTGCCATGATCACACCAGGGCCGGTAGTCATTACCGTAGGGTTTATCGGATACTTGGTCGCGGGCTTCTGGGGTGCTGTTGTAGCCGCCTTGGCTACCTTTGTTCCATGTTATTTGTTCACTGTAATTCCAGCACCTTACTTTAAAAAATATGGAAAGCATCCAGCCATTAAGGCATTTGTCGATGGCGTGACCGCTGCGGCCATTGGAGCGATTGCAGGAGCGGTACTTGTGTTGGGAAAAAGAACACTGACGGATGTTCCGACCGTAAATAAGGTGGCAACCATCCATGGTGCCAAAAGCGTAGATGAACGAAGAGAAGCCCAATGGGATTTTTTAAACCTGAGACACAAATTGTTATTGCTACGGATGCTGCAGGTGAAGGGATCAACTTGCAGTTTTGTAGGCTTCTTATCAATTGGGATATTTCATGGAATCCAAATCGGTTGGAGCGACGGATGGTAAGAATACATCGATATGGACAGAAACGTGATGTCCTAGTGCATTGTAGCAAAAATAAGCGTACATACTCCTTTTTGAATTGATGCCGATAAAT
>JANNPM010000214.1:0-4138 GCA_031400145.1 Chryseolinea sp.
CAATTAAACAACTGCGAAATATTCCCTTTTGTAGGGACGGGAGTTACCCACATTCCAACATGCATAATAACAACTATGAACTTAGTTATTCTTAACTAAGAAGGACCAAAAAGTGGTCCAAAGAATGGGGAGTACTAAATAGCGCGAAGATTTCTAAGGCGCAGGTTAAATACAAAGTTACGCGAAGAGTTCGTTATCCGCGCTGGTATTATTGGTCTTTCGAAGGAAGGCATTCAGATGCCGCTGAAATAGCACAAGGCGAAACATTAACTGACGAACGTGGCGAATTTTCCATCCCTTTCAAAGCGCTCGCCGATGGGCAGGTGTCACCAGAAGATAAGCCGGTATTTATTTTTGAGGTCACCGCGGATGTAACGGATATCAATGGTGAAACAAGAAGTGCAACAACGGAAGTCAAGGTGGGTTATCATGCAGTTGTCGCAACGATCAAGGCTCCTGCTCAGATCGACTTGACAAATCCCAATAATACGATCACTATAACAACCGAAAATTTGAATGGTCAGTTTGTCGGCATCGGCGGTAAGGTCGAGATTTTCAAACTGCAGGCACCTGCCGCGCCTATACGCACGAGGCCATGGGATGCACCGGATCTTCCGGCGTTAACACAAGAAAAATTTCAACAATTGTTTCCGCACGACACGTATTCAAGTTCAGGCGACCCAAAGCGTTGGGCCAAGCAGAAGCTGATGGTAGCATTGCCTTTTAACACGAAGGCAGTGAAAGAAGTAAAATACCGCACCGACGGTAGCTGGCCGACTGGAAATTATCTCATGGAGCTGACGGCCACCGACTCGATTGGTCAGGGGGTGAAGGATCTATATTATTTTACTGTAAGTGACGCGAAAAGTAAATCGGTTGCTCACAACGCCTTGCTAATATTTGAACTCGACAAATCCTCGTACAAAGTGGGTGACGTAGCAAAACTAAGAGTAGGTTCTGCTTCCGCGGATGCAACATTTTTTATTCATATTGAGAAAGATCACGAGATCATACCATTACGCGCGAGATAAAACTGAGCCCTGATCTATCGTGGATCAACGAACGCCTCCTGGGAAAGGAACTCGCCTCAGCCTTAGGATGAAATTCAACGAAGACTCAAGAGTAAAAATACCCACCATCTTACACCTTATTCGGTTGGGGTATACTTACTTGTCGTTGAAGGATAGCCGGCTTGTCAAAAGGAATCGGAATAAATTTGAAAGGAATCTCTAGCCGAAGGCTCATTGAATTTTATGCCGAAGTCTTTTGACAAGACGCTGGTTTTGCTATCCGAAGTATTTTTGCGACAGGATTAATTCTTACGATGCATGGAAAAATTCAAAACTATTTCAAAAAGAAATTCGGATAATGTTTCAGAAGAACAGGTTACGATATCACAGCAACCGTTATTAAGAAATATAAAACAAGTTAGGGGACAGTTGATGTAATTGATCTTATCTTAGCACTTGCAATCCCATTTGATGTCAACTGAAGAATCACTAGTCCGCCTGTCTGGGGACGATATAATTGAACTCGTAGGAGACCGCCGAAACGAGCTCATCCGAAAATTATTACATGCCGATGAATTAAACTTTTATTTAAAAGAAGCGTATAATATTTCAGAAGTCTCCCCAATTAAACAAGAATTTATTTGGCGAGCACTCAAGGAATTGAATTTGGCTCCAGTCGATCTTTCCCATTACGGTCAACTCATTCTAGAGATCCGGAAAACAGGTTCAATCGTTGTATCAAGTAGTAGTGAAAAACTTTTTTATCAGGATATTGAAAACGCCATCAAAAACTACCTGCTCTAATCCCAAGCGCAACTCATTTCAAATTTTAATACATAATGACACGTTTCATAGCACCGGGAAGCAAATGTCTTCTCGACGGTAAGACAGAGGTTATTGTCTTAAAGCCGTCAACCCGTTCAAATTTATCCTACACCGTGGAGATCCCAGGGAAGAGCATTGAACTGGTTTCCAGTGATCGACTTTCAGCCTTCACGCAAACAACACAGCGCGCTAACGTCGAAGAGATTTTCGAGTATGACGAGTAAAGGTCTGTCCGGTCAAATCCTTCTTCCACGCCTGCGTTTTTTTCGTCTCCCGTCACGAGAGAAAGCCAAATCAGATGGGTTAACAGGCTCAACAGTGTTCCTATGATCACTATCCAGGATTGATGCCAAAACTTTGTCGACATTGAACTCATTACTTTGAAATCGTTCAGGTTTCTGGTTATTTGTCTGGGGACCTTTTGCAGATTGATTTGCTCGTCCTCCCGCTTGTTGATTTCTCTTTACGGATACCAAACCGTTAGTTCCATATGGCGGCAGTGTCGTTTCTTTAGTTGGTGGATTACTTTGATTTCTCCCTGCGTCATCTTGAATGGATTTTGTCCTGGCATTTGTAATTAGAATGCTTAGACGATCTCTTTCTTGTTCATAGTCAATTTTACTTTTGATGGTCGTCCATTTGAAATCATTACCCAATTTAGCCCCTGTAATAGTAATGCCTTTATAGGAGTAGGAGATTCCACTGACGTATCCGGTCGAAGCCTGATTGAAAAGAATATTGACTCCGTTCCTTTCCACCACCTGTATAAATTCTGAACAGGTAAGTTTTGATCTTCCTTTTATCGCTTCTCTAATGATGTCCTGCAATTGCATCTTGCGTGAGGGTGTGTTCGTACGCTTTATCATTTCCAGTTCATCTTTGGTCATCGCCCTCTCTTTCGCTTCTCTACTGGGTATTACCTGTGTCAGGTAGTATTTCTTTTCTAGATCTCGTAAAATTTTTTCCGTCCGTGCATAGTCATTGCTGTCACTTAGCACCTTTCCACCATACCCGATCCTATTAACCAGAATATGCAGGTGAGGATGGTCTGCATCCCGGTGACGGAACCGGATAAATTGATGGTTTTCAAAGCCGCTTGCTCTCAAATAATCCATCGCAATCGCTTTCATCCTTTCATTGGAAAGATCCTCATGAGGGGGAAAATTAATCGAGGTATGGTAAAAGAATTTTTGCAGGTTCGGCCGCAATACCTTTACCATCTGGATTTCTTTCATGATCGTTTTCTGCGTTGCGTTTACGAAAGAATGCCCTAGGATTTCAGCTACACCCTTTTCTACTTTCTCCAGGTTATAGCGCAAGGCCCCGCGGAAGCCTTTACCCTTGATCATGTTGGCTGTCATGGAGAATGGCTTTAAGTACTTTATTTAATAGCATCAGCAATTCAAGTTGAAGGGTGCGGAATTCCTGAGGAAAATCTCCCTGGTTTAATTTATGCGCTGCTTGATTTAAGTTGACACCAATCTTTCTTAATTCTTGATAGATTGAGGCGTCCAACGGAGAAAGCTTTGCAGGCGGATTCTTCCCAGTGAATACTTTATACCGTATCCAGTTGGCAGGACTTAATCCGCTTGCAGCAGCCTGTTCATTTAATGTACTACTCTCACTTTCAGTAATCCGGATGTTGACTTGTACAACACGTTTATCTTGCTTATTAATTCTTGGTCTGCTCATAATTTCTAAAATCGAACGAAGTGGTCAGTAATAATTAGACATAAGGTGTTAACAAGCACGTTGAAGCGTAGCGGAAACATTGCTTGCTCCGAATTTACCAAGCGTTTCTGTCCATTGACCTTTGGTGTACTTGATTGTATTTGCCTGGACAAACTTGGACATAATTGAACATTCTTTACAGTTATTGAACATCTTTAGCTTAGTTTAAATCTGCCTGAACCTGATTGGACATTGCTGATTTCATTGGCATCCTTGAACTGCATCTTGCGTGGACTAGTTGCCTGCGGATTCTTCTTTTTGAATCGGGCAAGAGCCCGAGCCAGACTGAAATAATTGAGTTCAATTGATTCTTCGGAATACTTCTGCAGGTCTTCACGGATGATCTCCAATGCCATCACAATAGGCACGGAAGTGATCAATTCAGCATATACTTGTAAACCAGCCATGATGAGCATCTAAATACCTGGCTGCGGTTTCAACGTCGGCATACATGTCCAAGCAGCCTTTGTAGTATCCGTGGAAGCAGGACGGTTCGGCAGAACAAGCTGATTCCAAAATAGGGATACTCACCTCAACCAGACCAGAAGTGATGAGGATAGGGTAAGGAGTCT
>JANNPM010000267.1:0-16310 GCA_031400145.1 Chryseolinea sp.
CGCCGGTCCGTTCAACGGGCTCAAGCTGATGGGATTCGCCGTCTGGGAACGTCGGAACGGCACCGGCCGCAACGTCACGTTCCCGGCTCGGCAGTACTCGGTCAACGGGGAACGCCGAAGCTATGCGCTGTTGCGTCCGTCCAAGGACGACCTCAGCGGTCAGGAGGCCGTGCGGGAACTGATTCTCGACGCGTTTGCCGCTGTCGAGCCTCAGGCCTGACCGCCTCGATGGGGTTGTTGGCCGTGGTTTCACGCCACCGCCTGCTGCCCCTGACGTTCAGCCGGGTCGCGCCTCACGCGCGGCCCGGCCCCGTCGCCCACGATTCGATTCGATCTCATTCGCGACCGATCCTCGCGCAACCCTGTGCTTAACATTTCATAGATTCCAATTTCCGACGTTGAGCCGAATCGGTTCTTGGTCGTGCGCAAAATCCGGTAGGCCAGGTGACGGTCGCCTTCAAACTGTAACACGGTGTCGACCATATGCTCCAGCACTTTGGGACCGGCAAGCATTCCATCCTTTGTTATGTGCCCTATCAGAAAGACCGGTGTATTGGTTTCTTTTGCAAACTTCATCAGCTCAGCAGTACACTGCCGCACCTGACCAATGCTGCCAGCGCCAGAGTCGAGTTGCCCAGAATACAGCGTTTGAATGGAATCAATAACGACCACCGTGGGTTCCACCGATTCAATGGCCAGAAAGATGCTCTTGGTGTTCGTTTCAGTCAGCACATAAAAGTTTGGCGAATCCCCTCCCAGACGCTGCGCACGCATCTTAATTTGCTGATCACTTTCTTCTCCAGAAACATATAGTACCCGCTGGCCTTTCAACATTAAACCTACCTGGAGCATGAGCGTGGATTTACCGATACCCGGCTCTCCGCCTATCAATACGAGTGAACCAGGCACGATGCCGCCTCCCAAAACCCGATTAAGCTCCTGGTCGACCGTGACAATCCTTGTATCCTCCGCGGTCTCTACCTCAGCAAGCGTTTTAGCCTTTCCCTGACGCGCCCGACCATTTTCCTGACGCCACTCGTTCTTTCCTGCTTCCTCCTTTACTACTACTTCTTCGGCAAACGTGTTCCATGCGGTGCAGGAAGGGCACTTTCCAAGCCACTTTGCAGATTCATAACCACAGGATTGACAATAAAATGTGCTCTTTTGTTTTGCCACAAGCCAAAAAATTAACGATTGGTGGAGGTTACACTGGTTGCATAACCGGTATGGATAAAGTTGAATACATTTTTTAATAGTAGCACTATTTAATCACACTGTTGTATGAAGCTTTTATTGTCCTGGTTTTTTTTCGTCATCTTTACACTGAACGCTTCCGGTCAAAAAAATCCCATCAAATTCGGCGAGATTCCGATTGAGGATCTCCAAATGGTTAAATATGACAAGGATTCGTCTGCCGAAGCGGTAGTGTTGACAGATTATGGAACCTCCTCACTTAAATACACGCCATCGGATGGATTTTCACTGGTATTTGATAGGATCATTCGGCTAAAGATCCTCACAAAGGAGGGCCTTGACTGGGCAACATTCGAAGTTCCGCTCTATCATGACGGCTCCGATAATGAAAAGATCTGGTCTCTGAAAGCCGTTACCTACAATCTTGAGAATAAAAAAGTCGTCGAATCAAAACTCAGAAGTGATGCCACTTTTAAAGAGAAAGTGAACGACAATGTGGACCAGATGAGATTTACGCTACCCAATGTAAGGGTGGGGTCTGTATTGGAAGTTTCATACCGCGTTACGTCCGATTTCTTTTTTAATTTTCAGGATTGGGAGTTTCAACGGACCATCCCCACAAGATGGAGTGAGTACCGCGCTGAAATCCCGGAATTCTATTTCTACCAACGTTTCACACAAGGATATCTCGGCTTGACTATTAATGAAAGCAAGCAAGTAACCAACTCCGTCACTGTTACATCTTCCGGGACACATCATAGTGGAAACGCTGACAATAGCAACAGAATTGACTTTAACCAAAACAATTATCGCTGGGCCATTCAGGATGTCCCCGCCTTCAAGACTGAGCCATACATGACTTGTCCTCAGGATTATATATCTAAGATCAACTTTGAGCTTGCCTATGAAAAGTTTCCAAATCAGTCCGTGAAAACTTACATGGGCACATGGGCCGATATTAATAAACTATACATTGAAAGTGAGCACTTCGGCAAAGAGATAAACGGTAATGGCTTTCTGAAAAAAATCACCGAGGAAATAACCGCTGGCCTGTCGACGCAAGAACAAAAGGTGACGGCAATCAATAATTACGTCAAAAATAATATAGAATGGACCGGCACGTCACGAAAATATACCGATGATTCATTCAAAAAGGTTCTCGAAGGGCGAAAGGGAAGTTCTTCAGAGATCAATCTATTAATGGCATCGATGTTGGAGAAAGCAGGCGTGGATGTTTATCCCGTGCTCGTCAGTACCAGGGATCACGGGTTCGTCCGCGAAAGTATTCCTGTTTCCACCCAATTCAACTATGTTCTTTGCATGGCAAAGGTAGGAGACAAAATTCTTCTCCTCGATGCAACGGACAGGTTTCTAACCACCGGCGAGCTGCCCGAGCGTTGCCTGAACGGGATGGGGTTTGTTGTTTCGTCGAAAGGGTTTAGTTGGGTTAAGCTTTCATCGAACCAAAAGTCAAGGACGTTTTATAATGCGGACCTCACGCTTAACGTGGAAGGCGAACTTAAGGGGAAATTAAAACTTGACCGCTCCGGATACTTTGCCCATTCTGGGAGAAAAAATTATGTTTTAAAAGGCGAAGGTGATTATATTAAAGATTTCATTGGCAATCGTCAGTGGACAATTGCAAAAAGCGAGTTCATCCATGCAAAGGAAATCTCCGAAACATTCAAGGAAATACACGAAGTAGTTATCAGTGATCACGTGACGTCTACCGAGGCAATCATCTATCTCAACCCATTCGTCGCGTTGCAGTTAAAAGATAACCCCTTCAAGAGTGAAACGCGCCAATACCCCGTTGATTTTGGCAGCCCGGAAGAAATATTATATATGGTTAAGATTATTATTCCGGTCGGTTATGCCGTGGACGAGCTGCCACAGAGTAAATTACTCAAGCTGCCGGGGAATACTGCAAAGTATACCTATAACATAACACAAGCAGGGAACACCGTGGCAATGACTAGTCATTTACAGATCAACAATAGCCTGTTTTTACCGGATGAATATCCAAATCTCCGGGAATTCTATAATCAGGTTGTCGCAAAACAGGCTGAGCAGATAGTTCTAAAGAAAAAGTAACATCATGAATCTCGTTGTCCTTGTAATTTCATTTGTCATTGGCTCTTCACTTTACTCCGACGAACCAAAATATCCTGTTAGCGCAATCAAAGAAGACATGATGAAGGGGAGGTATGCCGTAATAAGAGATAGTGAAGTAGAGTGGTCCATTGAAAGTAAGAACAGCGCTGTTTATTCTGAGCGCCGGGTGATCACCATCCTGAACGAAAAAGCCAAAGAACTTGCAACTCTTACAGTTGATTATGATAAGCTGCGGAAGATTGAATATTTCAGAGCTGCGGTCTATGATGCGGAAGGGCGTCTCCTCAGAAAGCTTAAGCCGCAGGATATCGTCGACCAGAGTGCCATATCCGGAGGAAGCCTCTTTGAAGATAACCGCGTAAAGCAGGGAGACCTGGCTCAAAATACTTATCCCTATACCGTCGAACTCGAGTACAGTGTCAGGTATAAATACTTATACAATTTTGGGGTTTTTCATCTTTACGATGATGATGAAGTATCCCAGGAAAAAGGGAAGTACACAGTGATCCATCCCAAAGAACTCAAGCTTCGATACAGGCTATTCAAGATGCAGCAGCCTCAAGTGGAAACCAGACCGGACAAACGGGAATCTATGGTGTGGTCTTTCGAAAACGTCAAGCCTGAGAAATTTGAAAGATTAAGTCCAGATCAGGTAATCCCATGCGTCCGAGTTGCCCCCACCGACTTTACCTTCGAAGGATATGCCGGCGACATGAGTACCTGGGAAAGTTATGGCAAGTGGCTGGCTTCTTTGAACAAGGGTCGTGATGTGCTTCCGGAAGCTACAAAGCAAAAGATCAAGGCAATCACCAAGGATTTGAAGACACCCGAGGAAAAATCTAAGGCCGTTTACGAATATGTGCAAAGCCGGACAAGGTATGTCAGCGTTCAGCTTGGTATTGGTGGCCTTCAACCCTTCGAGGCTTCGGTTGTAGATAAGACAGGATATGGGGACTGCAAGGCACTTTCCAACTATGCAGTTACATTGTTGAAAGAATCCGGTGTAACAGCTTACTATGCAACAGTTATGACCGGTCCAAACGCAGCCGATGTTCTCGAGGATTTCCCAAGTCATCAGGCAAACCATGTTATCGTGGCTGTGCCCAACGGTATGGATACCCTTTGGCTGGAATGTACTAGTCAAACGAATCCGTTTGGATATCTGGGGACATTCACGGGTAACCGCAAGGCAATGCTGGTAACAGAAAATGGCGGCCAACTTGTCAATACACTTCGCTATGATGTTGATCAAAACACTCAATTCAGGATAGCACAAGTTGTCGTACAACCTAATGGTGACGCTACTGCGACTGTAAAAACTACTCATCGGGGCCTGCAGTATGAAGATGTCTACACGGAAGGTCAGCCGGACGATCAGAAAAAATGGTTGCAGAAGGTTACTTCGATTCCAAGCTTTGATATCAACTCTTTCAATATCACCAATGTAAAAGATAAGAATCCGGCGGCAATCATTGCGATGAGCCTGACGCTGAAACGCTTTGGCACTACGAGTGGCAAGCGGATCTTCCTCACCCCAAACCTGATGAATCGCTCCACTTATCTGCCTGAAAGGACGGACGCCCGCAGGAATAATGTCGTCACAAAACAGGCTTATACCGATATCGATACAGTATTGTATCAATTGCCATCCGGCATTTACCCGGAGTTTCTTCCAAATCCGGTGAAGCTAAAAAGTCGCTTCGGTGAATATGAGGCTTCGTTTACATTAGATCAGGATAAGCTGGTATATATCAGAAAGATCCGGATGTTCAAAGGAGTCAATGCGCCGGAAACCTATAATGAGCTCGTTGAGTTTTATAGAGGTGTGAACAAGGCTGATCACATCAAAATGGTCTTTCTTAGCAAGACGTGACTAGAAGGGAGAGTTGGTTTCCTTTGACATAAAGTTAAAGACTACTCTGTCCGCCAGCCCCGGAAGCCATTTGTTCATAAACACTGCAAGCTTGCCTTGCGTCGTCAAGACAAGTGTTCGTTTCCTTTTAACTGTGGCCTCATAAATGTAGTGAGCGCATTCATCTGCAGACATCATATTACCTTCTTCCCTCGGCGAAGCGCCCTGCGTCATACCGTCTTTGTTTAATGCGCGGACGCGGATGTTGGTAGAGGTAAATCCAGGACATGCCGTTAAAACGTGTACGCCTGTCGGTGCGAGTTCAAGGCGCAAGGCTTCCAGAAAACCATTCAACGCAAATTTGGAGGCAGAATATCCCGTCCTTCCGGGTAAGCCCCTGAATCCGGCAATCGATGATATGCCGATAATTGATCCTTTGTTCTTTATTATCTCTGGCAGGCAATACTTTGTCGCGTAGACTATCCCGAAAAAATTCGTGTTCATCACCTGCCTGATGACGTCCACCTCGGTCTCCTCAAAAAGTGCCCGCATGCTTATGCCGGCATTGTTGATGAGCACATCTATGGCACCAAACCGCTTTATCGCTTGCTCGGCCATTCTCCTGTTGTCGTCCTCGATTCCCACATCACCCTGGAAGCCTGCAACCTCGATCCCTTTACTCCCGAGGTCAGCAACCACCTTTTCAAGGTTAAAGCCGTTTCTGCCGGTAATCATTACTCTAGCCCCATTCACGCCAAATGCAAAGGCAAGAGCCTTGCCGATCCCGGAAGATCCGCCTGTTATGACCACGACCTTGCCCTTCATTTTTTTCCAGGTATCTTAATCCGCATATCGCTTTACATTGAACTATGCATCTATGGCGGCCACGGCACCGAAAGATCCAGATGGTTAGCTTTTATACAATACTACAAACTAAACCCATTACCATTCCCCCGCTTCCCCAAAAATAACAATACTTGCTTAAATTGGGAACTTGCCGATTTGCTATGATCCTGGTGAAAATCCTGTCTAGATTGCCTTTTCTCATACTCTATGCACTGTCGGATTTCCTTTTCCTTGTAAGTTTCTATTGCATTCGTTACCGGCGAAAACTCGTGTGGAAAAATCTTTGCAATGCCTTCCCAGAAAAATCATCTGGGGAATTACGCGCTATTGAAAAGAGCTTTTATAGAAACCTTTGTGATTATCAAGTCGAGATGCTTAAACTGCTGACAATATCAAAGGAGGAGTTAGGCAAACGGGTTGTCTTCAAGAATCCTGAAATCTGCAATCAGTACATTTCCCAGGGAAGTTCTATCCTTAATTTAGCGTCTCATCATTTCAATTGGGAATGGCTGCTTACCGCCGGATCATTTTCTCTGCCAGGTGAAATGGACTTCGTGTATCAGCCAGTCCACAACAAATTCTTTAACCGCTTTTCTCTTTTGTCAAGGACGCGGTTCGGTGCGCATGCAATAAAAAGGAACTCCGTGGCACGCGAAGTTCTTAAACGAAAAAGCATTGTCCGGAATATCGCCCTGGTTGGAGATCAGTATCCCGGGTACGGACACGACAAGAAGTTCCCGATAACCTTTATGAATCAGGAGACCGTATTTTTCTACGGTTCCATTCAGCTCGCGTTGCTCACCCAATATCCGGTTATGTATTACGCCGTCCGTAAAATAAAACGCGGATACTATGAAGCAACTATTGTTGAGCTCGCTAAACCCCCTTATGAAAAAGACGACAAACAAATACTGGAAAGCTATGTCAGGGAAATAGAGTCCCTCATCAGAGAAAATCCGGCGTCGTGGTTGTGGTCGCATAATCGTTGGAAGACCAGGCACTTAGAGCAGCTATGAGTTAAGGCGTGAGCACCGTTAGCATGGAACCTAGTGCTTCCTGCCGCTAACAAGTAGCCTCAAAATGGCGGTGAAGGACGCGACAACACACCAACTTAAACTAGTAATCGCTAAATGAGCATTTGCTCAATATCATCCCTCGTCAGCTGTTTCATAAAGCTTTCCTCCGTGGTAATGAACTCTGTGGTGAGGCGGATTTTGCGTTGTTGAAGGGTGAGTATTTTCTCTTCGACCGTATTTCTAGTGATGAACTTGTAGGTGAAAACCTTTTTCTTTTGACCTATTCGGTGAGCGCGGTCTACGGCCTGGGCCTCTACGGCAGGGTTCCACCATGGATCAAGTATAAAGACATAATCGGCCTCGGTGAGATTCAGCCCCAGACCACCAGCTTTGATTGAAATAAGAAACACCTTTAAAGTAGTTTCCCTGTTAAATCTGTCAACCTGTTCCCTTCGATCTGTGCTCGATCCATCGAGGTAGGCATAATCAATCTTGCTGCTCTTAAGATACTGCCTGACAATCTCAAGATGTTTGACGTACTGACTGAACACGAGAACCTTGTGTCCCTCTGCAATTGCGTTCTCAAGCATGTGCGTGATGTCCTCCATCTTACCGGAGTCCCCCGTATAACCCTGTTCGACCATTCGCGGATGATTCGCTAATTGCCTCAGCTTTGTCAGGCCTTCCAGGATCATGAAACGACTGTTGCCCAAACCCTCCTGGTCAATAAGCTTGAATATTTTTTCGCGATACTGAGTTTTGACCTCTTCATAACGGCGTTCCTGCTCCTTGGTCATTGCACAATATTGAACATTCTCGACTTTTTCGGGAAGTTCCGTTGCCACTTGTGATTTGTGCCTTCTCAAGATAAAGGGCTTTATTACGGCGTGTAGTTTCCTTGAACGCGATTCATCGTTCTTCTTTTCAATCGGATTCTGAAACTCATTGCGAAAATACGTTTGTGTTCCGAGTATGCCGGGATTTATAAAGGACATCTGTGACCAAAGATCCATCGTGGTGTTTTCGATCGGTGTCCCAGTCAATACGAGCTTGTGCCTTGACTTCAATTCACGCACGGCTTTTGCAATGTTAGACGTAGGATTCTTTATTACCTGCGATTCATCCAGAATTACATAATTAAAATAAAACTGCCGGAGCAACTCCACGTCTAGGCGAGTAATTCCATACGACGTTAGCACGAGGTCATATTTTTCAAATCGCTTCACGTCCTTGTTGCGCAGTGTCCCTGTATAATTCAATATCTTCAGTTCCGGGGAAAATTTTCCAGCCTCCATTTCCCAGTTGTAGATCAGGGATGTGGGCATGATCAGCAAAGTGGTTCCTGAGCCAGCTTCCTTTTCTGACTGAAGCAACGTCAAGGTCTGAACGGTCTTACCAAGACCCATGTCATCAGCAAGGCAGCCGCCAAGTCTGTATTCGTTAAGGAACTTCAGCCAATTATAACCGGCTTTTTGGTAGGGTCGTAGCTCTCCACGGAATCCAAGCGGCATCGGGTAATTTTTAATACCACTAAATGAATTGAGTGATCTGAATTTCTCACTTAAGTGAACCTTGGCAAGGTTTCCCTCTTCAAGCTCTTTTACCAGATTCAAATGGTGCTTTCGCAGTACCGGCTTTTCGTTTTCGCCGTCTGTTTCGCTGAGCATAAAAAGATCGGCATACTTCGTGAGCCATGTTTCAGGAATAATTGCTATCTCTCCGTTGGGCAGCTTGAATTCTACCTTCTTTCTGAGGATAAGTTTGCGCAATTCCTTAAACGGTATCTCGAATTCGCCGAAACGAATCTTTGCATGAATATCGAACCAGTCAATGTTTTCTTTGACCTCTACTTCTATTACCGCTTTACCCACAAAATACTTTTTATCACGGCTCTCAGGTTGGCTTACCTCGAAGCCAAGGTTTAGCAGGTTTACGCGATTTTCATTTAACCACGAGAAAGCCTCCGACTTAGGAATGGCTACCCGAAAGCCCTTCACTGGAAGGCCCAATTTTTGAAGCGTGTGGAGAAAGTTTCTCTCTTCATCCGACTTACGCGTCACGCGATGGAACACGTAACCTTCGCCCTGCTTATCCACTGTAACGCTTACCGCGCCGATGTGGTCGCCCCGGAAGCGATGCTTCCCATATCTGAACGAGAGATCAAAAACTATCTTGCCTGTCTCATCTCCTACGTCATCCTGCGGCGGACTATTATCATCAAATAATGTCGCTGTCGTTGACGACTGTGAAGTGCTTAGCTCTGAAAGTGTCAGCACCGGATGAGGATCGTACGTGCTTTTGTTTATTTCGAAACCACTTGCCTCAACATCGTCGAATGAGGCAATGAGCGGTGCAACAAACTTGTTATAGTAGGTCTCTTCTACGTTTTTCGGGATGACAACATATTTTTTGGTGAAGAAAGGAATCAGCTTCTTGCCGTCAACATGCTTCTCGAATCCGTAAAGCCTGCCATTCAATACCATCCATGCCGGGTTCTTGCATATCAGGTAGGCCGAGGCATTTGGCAGTTCGATTTTCCTTCCCTGAAAATAGATTGTAGGGTAGTAGTTCGTATTTTCATTCGTACGCATAAAATGGAACTGGATGGACGCACGCTTTTCCAGCACCTCGAGCTTTCTCCAAGTTGGCTCACCGTCATTGCCCATTTCAAAAAGTACTTTGCCTTTCATCTTCTCCAGTATTTTGGAGCGCCGTTTCTCCATATAGTCTTCAATCTGTTCCTGCACGGCATGAAGGCCTTTCACCTTGTCATAGGTTTTTGTAAAAAATTCCTCAGGCTTCATGAACTTCGCTGAATACTTCTTTACGATGGACTCCTGTGACATCGAGTCCATGAGTTCTATAAGTTCAAAATCGCGGTCATCAAGGCCCTTTGAAAATTCACGCGCATTCTTGGAGGAGATGTTCTGATGTTGATACGTAAGCTTTCCCTTGTCGTCAAGATGGACGATATACGATTCAAACACAAAGCCCAGGTACTCGTGCTGATACAGGGAATAAATAATTTGAAATGGTTGTGAAGCAGAGACTTTCATCCAGAAAACAACGATTTGATAAAAACGGAATTTGAAAATTAGGCATAATCGAGTGAAAAAGCCACTTTTTCTGGAAAATATGGTGCAGGAATGTTACAAATGCCGCACCGAGACAAAACGCGAAGCCAGTGCGGCAGGCCTGGAGGAGATCAGTATGGTGATGATCGTGATGATAAAAAAGACGTAAACAAAGTCAGAAAACACCATTTTGACGGGATACCCGTCAACGACTGCAGAATCCATACCCATGCTCACAAGACTGAAATTTTGCTGTAGCAACACAGTTAATGCGCCCAGTGCGAGACCTGCCAGTGTTCCCAGGCCCGCAATCAAAATGCCTTCCGTCACAAAGATCTTTCGAATCAGTCTTGCATCGGCGCCCATGGATGACATGATGGTGATGTCGCGCTTTTTGTCCAGCGCGAGCATCATGAGACTGAAGTAAATATTAATGGAACCGATCAGGAGCAGCACCGCCGCAGCAACGGATGCAAACAGTTTCTCGAGTTTCAATACACGGTACAGGTCCTGGTGTTGTTCTTCTGAATTCAACACGTTATACTCGCTACCCAGCGCGCCTTGCAATGCATCCTCAATGCTTCCAATATTTACATTGGTGTCGGTTTTTATCTCCAGCGATGTCCGCTTGTTACCATAGTTGAAAAGTTCGCGGGCAAATTTCAAAGGAACGATAACATAGCTTTCATCAAAATTCTGAATGATTGAAAACACGCCGCCGGGCAAGATGTTCTTTTGTGTATAAAGTTTAGTCGGATCAATCGTTCCTCCTTTGGCGCTCCTGACGTAGAATAGTTGCAAAGGAAAAAAGTCCTGCTCGATTGCTATCGATAATGTGCTCTTGACGCCATAACCTACAAGCGCTCGGTCGGTGCCGTTTTTTTTAAGCGCCAGTTCCCCTTCTACGATGCTTGATTTTGGGATTCTATGCTGATCCATGAAGTTATCGCTTACACCTTTTACCGTCACCACCTGATCAGCGCCATTGTAGCGTGCATATGCATGATCTTCAATTACCTCAGTAACGATGAGCACCCCAGGCACCTTATTGATTTTGTTGAGAAGTGCGTCAGTATTAACGAAGGATTTTCCTTTGGCCGCCTCTATCCTGATCTCAGGATCGAAAGAATTATTTATGGAATGCAGCAGATGGCCAAGACCATTGAATATGGATAACACGATAATGATCGCAGCCGAGATAAGTGCTACTGCAATCACGGAAATGATGGATATTACATTAATGAAGTTCTTCTTCCGCCTTGAAAAAAGATAACGTCTTGCAATAAAGAGGGAAAGGTTCAAAGGCGAATCGTAATTAACTATTTACCATTAGATTTTTTCTCCGCCGGAATGTTAAGATTTTTGAGCAGATCTTCCATGCGAATTGCATTTTCCTCTACATCATCCTTATAGAATATCAACTCAGGAATTATCCGCACCTGCTTGCCGATCTTATCTCCAAGCGCCTTTCGCAGCTCACTTTTGTGCCTGTTGATATTTTCAAGGGTCTTTTCCTTATCCCTGGCAAGCAACATGCTGATATAAACCCTTGCCACACTTAAATCCGGATTCATTTTTACGTCCGCTATGCTAACAAAAGCATTATCGAGGATACCGCGCCTGTCACGTTGAAAGATCTCACTCAGTTCTTTTTGAATGAGCTTAGCGTATTTCTGTTGTCTTGTTGTGCCACTCATAATGACAAATATCTCGGATCAACGAACAATTAGCAATGAACCATTGGCAATTATAAAAACCTACTCTAATTTGTACCCTGAACCGGCTTTTACTTGCTACAGTATTTTAGAATCAACGATCCTTACCGCTTACTCGGATTATTAGCGATTTTCCTACTTATCCAGCTCCCGCTATTCATTGATTCGCCCTCCCTCACCTATCCAGAGTTGAAAAGCCTCATTATAGGCGAAAAAGTCCACGAGGGTAATTCTCTGTATACTGAAGTCATAGATTCAGTTGGACCGTTGGCCGGATGGTTCAACGGGCTCTTGCATTTTTGTTTCGGCCGTTCACTGCTTGCCAGGCACATTCTGGCTTTTTTTGTGCTCTTCTTTCAGGCTTCATATCTGGGAATCATCTTCTCCAATCAGAAAGCCTTTGCGGAGAGAACCTATATTCCTTCGCTGATCTATGCGATCGCCTGTTGCTTCTCCTTCGATAATCTATCGCTTACACCGGAGCTTTTGGGCGCGGGGGCGCTTTTGCCCGCCTTGAATAATCTTTTTAAAGAGATCGAGTTCCGGGAACAGCGAAGTGAGTCGATCTTTAATCTCGGACTATTTATCAGTATAGCCTCCCTCTTCACGTTCTCATATAGTGTTTTTCTGATCGGTGCTATTATTACTCTGGCATTTTTTACAAGGAGCACGTTACGTAAATATATTCTCCTTGTGGTTGGGTTCCTGCTTCCGCATCTTCTTCTCCTGGCTATGTATTATCTTAAAGATGGTGTGTCAGACCTTTGGCAATTTTTTTATATTCCTAATTTAAGCCTTTACGCCGTCAGTTACATCAGCAATTCAAGTCTTTGGACACTGCTGTCGCTGCCATTGAGTTACCTGGTGATCTCGCTTGTGCTCATGAATCGTGAGGCGCGCCTATCGAAATATCAGACTCAACTTGTCCAAGCAACGTTTTTCTGGACAATCTTTTCATTCATCCAGGTAGTGATATCAAAAGATTTTCGCCCTCAAAACTTCATAACACTGATTCCCGGACTCAGTTTCTTTATTACGCACTGCCTCCTGATATTACCCAGAAAGAGATTTGCTTCGATGGCGGTGTGGATTTTCTTATGCGGCACCGTCATGGGCAGTTATCTTGCCCGTTATGGCGTGCTTGACAGCGTAGAGTATACCGACCTGAATGTTTCTACAGAATCGCTTACACATACCGGTAAGCGCCTATTGGTGCTCGATGACTTCTGGAATATATACAAGGATAATCATCTCGCGTCTCCTTTCCTGAACTGGCATCTTGCAAAAGATGTATTTTCTCAGCCTGAATATTACGAGAACGTAGTGAAGGTATACGACGGTATCAAAAACGATCCGCCTGAAATTATCCGCGATAAGAATGACCTGATGAAACCGTTTATGGAGCGCCTGCCCGAACTTAAACGGGCGTATAACCGGAAAGGCATGTATTACATCAGATCGGATGTCAGCATGTAATTTTACCAACCCTCCTGGCATGCCTGCCTCCTTCAAATGATGTGCTTAAAAATTTTTCTACAATTGCATTTGCTTCATGCTTGCTGATGAACCTGGCGGGAAGGCAAAGAATGTTGGCGTCGTTGTGGGCACGAGCAAGGCCCGCCAATTCTACGTTCCAGCAAATGGCCGCCCGGATCCCCGCATGCTTGTTGGCGGTAATTGCAACGCCGTTGGCGCTTCCGCACACCAGTAAGCCGAACACAAATTCCCTTGACTCTACTGCTTCAGAAACAGGATGTGCAAAGTCCGCATAGTCTGAGGATTCACAGGAGTAAGCCCCGAAGTCGCGGACATCATGCGACTCGATCGAAAGTCGTTCTCGCAGCGCTTCCTTGTATTCAAACCCAGCATGATCGCTACCGATGGCTATTTTCATATAGGGGTTGACGATTCCTGTTCACGAAGCAATTCCTCCGCGTCCTCCTTCGCTTTCCTTCTGGCAACAGAAGAAGAGATAAGTATACTGATCTCGAAAAGCAGGTAAAGCGGAATGGTGATCAGCATTTGGCTCAAAGGATCAGGAGGTGTTACAATAGCCGCAACAATAAGTATGATGATGATTGAATGCTTCCGGTACTTGCGGAGAAACTCGGGCGTAACTATTCCCACCTTAGTAAGGAAATAGATAACTACCGGAAGCTGGAAAAGCATTCCGGAACCGAAGACGAGCAATACAACGGTAGATACATACGACGTGATGTCGAATTCATTCACAACGATAGAACTAATGCTATAATTCGCCAGAAAGTAAACCATCCACGGTGCGATGACGTAGAATCCAAAGGCGACGCCAAAAAAGAAAAGTACCGATACAGCCGCGACTGCGCCCTTAGAATACTTTCGCTCGTTTCGCTGCAACCCCGGCTTAATGAAACGCCATACCTCCCAGCATACATAGGGAAAAGCAATGACCAGACCAATGATAAACGAGGCCATTATGTGCATCGTGAACTGTCCGGTCATATTCCGGCTCTGCACCTTGAATGGAATTTCTGTTATGCAAAGGCCCGCGTAGTCCAGGTATGCACCCAACCTGCAAAGAATCCTGAAGGTGATAAACTGAGGCCGCGCCGGCGCAAAAATAATGTTCTCGAAAACCCATTGAGCACTGACGAAGGCAACAATGGTAAACGTGACTACTGCAATTAAAGAACGGATCAAATGCCAGCGCAACTCCTCGAGGTGATCGAGGAAACTCATTTCCTTCTCTTCATTTAACTCTTGATCCAATGGCATGATGTCATTTTTTTCGGCGGCGCTATTTCCAATGCGCCGCGTGTAATTTAATAAAGCGGAAACCTGGTCATAAAACGATTCACTTTCCGCTTTACCGCTTTGAGATGCTTAACATCACCGGGTTTCTGAAGAGCTTCATCAATAAATTCCACAACCTTTATCATATCTTTTTCTCTCAATCCACGCGATGTTATGGCTGGCGTGCCAATACGCATTCCTGATGTTACCATGGGGGATTGCGTATCGAACGGGACCATATTCTTGTTGATTGTAATGTCTGATTGAATTAATGCCTCTTCAGCCTTTTTGCCCGTAAGATTTTTTGACCGGAGGTCAATCAGCATGAGGTGATTGTCAGTGCCTCCCGAAATAATTTTATATCCCTTCGCGACAAATGCCTGTGCCATTGTCTTGGCATTTCTGGACACCTGCAGGATGTATTGCATATAGTCGTCGGAAAGCGCTTCCATAAAACTTACCGCTTTAGCTGCAATTACATGTTCAAGTGGTCCGCCTTGTGTGCCTGGAAAAACACCTGAGTCCAATATAGATGTGATTTTTCTGAGCTCGCCTTTCGGAGTGCGGAGGTCCCACGGATTATCAAAGTTCTTTCCAACCAATATCATCCCTCCCCGTGGCCCGCGAAGCGTCTTGTGTGTGGTCGTTGTAACGATGTGACATTGTTCCATGGGATCTGCCAGAAGGCCACGGGCTATCAATCCTGCCGGGTGAGAAATATCTGCCAGAAGTAAAGCACCCACACTGTCTGCAGCCTCCCGCAATTTTTTGTAATCCCAGTCACGGCTGTAGGCCGAAGCGCCACAAATGATCATCTTCGGCTTCTCGCGCTCCGCAATCCGAATTACATTATCGAAATCAATCAAACCTGACTCCTGCTCGACGCCGTAGAAAGACGGTTGATACAGCTTCCCGGAGAAATTTACTGGTGATCCATGAGTAAGGTGGCCGCCATGAGACAAATCGAATCCAAGGATCTTGTCGCCTGGTTTCAGGCAGGCGAGCATCACCGCTGCATTTGCCTGGGCGCCGGAGTGTGGTTGAACATTGGCCCATTCCGCGCCAAAAAGTTCTTTAGCGCGATCAATAGCCAGTTGTTCTACTTCATCTACCACCTCGCATCCAGCATAGTACCGCTTTCCGGGCAGGCCCTCAGCGTATTTGTTGGTAAGCACAGACCCCTGTGCCTTCATAACCTGGAGGGACGTGAAATTCTCAGAAGCAATAAGCTCTATACCGCTTTCCTGACGTTGCTTTTCTTTCTCAATCAGATCGAAAATGGCTTTGTCTCGTTTCATCATCTCGTGGACGTTAAGTAAGGGTCAAAAATACAGTTGCGGGTGGACAACACAAATCATTTATAGATTGACGATTGACCATTTTAATGATGGGTGCAACTTCCACGTCCGGCACATTCAAACACTTGATCCGTCACCTTTAACTATTTCTCCTGGACGATTTACGCAGCCGAGGGTAATACTGGATTTAATGTTCAGGGGTGTGTTTGACAATCCCGCTCGACCACCAGCAGTATCTCGGGGACACCCTCGAGCAGATCGCCAGCGAAAAAGCGGGCATCATCAAGCCCGGCCGCCCTCTTGTTCTGGGCCTCCAGCACCCCGAAATCAAACACCTCTTCGTCGCGGAAGACCTTGAGGATGTCGCATCCTGGATCGTCTCCGGGCTCGAGCTGCGCGTCGACGGCTGCCATTTCTTCGCCACAAAG